>JAPTUI010000481.1 GCA_028067895.1 Pseudomonadota bacterium
AGCGAATCTGCGCAATCGCACTGGGTCTCCGCAATCTCGACGTTCGTTTCTCCATTCACGCATTATAACAAACATAAATAGTAAAGGATTTCGCAATAACTACGCAACGCTCAATATCATAAACTGGGGCTCTACCCGAAACCGAACACGCCCACAGATTCTGCTGGGAAACCGAAAGCCGGCCATCAAGTACTGCAGCGTTCGCTCCTCCCTCATTGCCGATGCGTTAGTGTCCTAGCAGGGGGAACTCGGCGCCTGAGTGAATGCGTCGGATCTGTGGCTCCGCGCCCGCTGCGCGCCGTGCCTGCACGAGCGCCGCCTGGCGCACGGCTGTGGCCTCACCTGGCGGAATCATCGCATCGCGACTTCGATGCGCACGATCCTGCCGCGGGAGCGCGCCGCGACCAGCCAGACCGAGGAGCCGCCCTTTTGTTTGATGGCATACGCTTGCCAGCTCGCCACCGCGCGCTGGAACAGGTATCTAGTGCCGGGCAACCCGGGTCTGGCATCTTCTACGCCATGATTGACGAGGCCGAGAAACGTGATGGCGCGGATTTGACCCAACGCCGCCAACTCCATGTCGAGCGACTCTGCGGCCGAGTGACGGCTGCTCTCATGATGTTGCCCGGACTTGCGCGGAAATGCCGCGATGACTTTGCGCAGCAGCGTGCGCACGGCCACCTCCGCCGTTGCCCCCTGCGGATGCCCGCCGCGATTTCTCGCAATCAATGCCGCGACCTCATGGGCGATCGCGACATACGGCATGATGATGATGGGCACGCCAAGCAGCCGCTGTTGGGGCGAGAACGTGATCTGCACGACCCCCCAGATCGGCTTGCCGCGTGGCAGGCCGGTCTGCGGCACGAACTTCCAGTGTCGGACCGCGTTTGCCGCCGCTCTGTCGAGTAGCGCCGATCCACTGCTGCGCAGGATCTTGACTCTCCTGACGCCCCAATGCGCATTCACCAGAAGCCTCATGACCACACGGCCGTGAAGCCCGTAGCGAACAGCGGCGCTCGGATAGATCGGCGCCACGTAGCGAGCAAGGGTCAGTGCCAACGGCGCGCCGATCTGCCCGATGCGCCCATGCCGCGCCGGCGACCCCTGCGCGTGTTGGGCGAGCCCTGCGCTCGGCGCCGGTTCGGGCAATATGTGCAGGCGGAACGCCGGAACCGGTTGCCGCAACGTGACCTGGATCCGGGCGAGCTGCAGTTTCGAGGGCAGCCGCTTGGGCTTCGCCAGCAGCGGTAACTGTGGCTGCACGACCAAGATGATGGGCGCGGGCGGCGCGGCGATGCGGTTGCTGGAAGTGACGCTCGGTGCGAGGGCGCGTTCGAGGAGAAAGATCAACCCGAGGTGGACCGCGGCTACCAGAACGACCGCAACCGCACGAGAGCGCCGCCTCGATGCAGCCATGGCGCCAGCTATTGCACGCATCTTTGAGCGTTTCCCCGCCCCGATGACCGCACGGGAAAACGCGTCCGAACACGCTTGCGCGGATCTGACAACCTCCCACGCCCGGCGCAGTGTGCGGGAGGATTGCGGGAAGCGCGAGCAACGGACCGCGGCGCGAAACTCCTCACGTTCCGTCCATCAGGGCGGCTGGCATGCGGTCGCCGCCGTGGGTCGGGCTTGCGTTTGCCGGCCTCGCGCCGGCGGCGCCCGACACCGTGTTCCAGTCCTACGGACGGCACCCGTAGACCAAGGGGCGCGGGCCGAGCGGCAGGAGCACCAGCGCGCATGTGCGGGGATTTTGCGTGCATGATGCGTTGGCCGTTAAATCCTCCGGAGTGCCGCTGGTGATGTTAAGCCAGAGCATCTGGGCACACCACGCGGCATTCGGGCAGCAACGTCAGGAGAAAATCGAGCGACTGCAGGCGATGCGCGCGATACACACGCACGTCCTGCCGCGCTCGCAGCTGATCCTGGTGTCCGATCGGGAGTCGGATTTTCAGGAACTGTTGGCGGCGGCAAAGCCGGGAGGCGCGCATGCCCTGACCCGGGCGCTGCCGCACGCATTCATCGGGTGACCCATGCGAATCGCAAGCTCGAATCCCTCGCGCCCCGACCGCTCCGAACTCGACCAGTCCCGCGCGGCTCAGCTTCTCCGGGCGGCCTCGGCGCGCCCCCCGCGCTCAACCCTTCGACGGTCCGCCCCCGCCGCCGGGCAGCGCGGTCTCGGCGGCCTTGAAACCGATCTTGGCATGCGTACCGTCGCAGAACGGTTTGTTCTTCGAGGCTCCGCATCGGCACAGATAGAACGGACGCTTGGCCAGGGCATACTGCTCGCCGCTCGTGTCGACGACCGACACATCGTCTCCCTCGACCTGGTAGGGACCGTTCTGCAGAACTTTGATCGTTGCCATTCACGTACTCCCATGCATTCGCCGGCGCTCCGGCGTCTCTGCGACAGAAATTCACACGGCGCGCGGGTGGCGCGCACCTCTCCCCATCGCATCCGGACCGGTCCGCGCCGCGCCCCGTCATTTTACGCGCGCCGCTTGATCTTGCGCGCTCGAGCGGCTCGGCGCCCACCGCCTCAAGAAGCAGAGACCGCCGCGGCAATCCGCCGATAGCCCCCGGGCCGGAAGAACAGGATCCCGGCGGCCAAGCCGCCGATGCCGACGATCCGGGTGGTCATGTCGAACGTCGTGATCGCGTAAATCCCCAGCGTCATCAGCATGATCGCGCTGAGCGCGGGCGCCGCCCCGTATTTCAGGAAGGTGCCGAGGGACTCCCGGTAGCTGGACCGGTAGAGCCAGGCGCAAACCAGTCCCGCCAGGCCGTAATAGTAAGAGACCTGCACGGCGATCGCATTCACCGAATCCGCCAGAATCGAGGCAATCGACGGCATGAGGCTCGAGGCGAAGATCGCTACGAGTCCGACCGCAAGCAGCAGGTACATCGTGCGCACCGGCGTGATGGTGCGCGCGTGCACCTGGCCGAAGTAGCTCGGCAATGCCCGGTCGCGCCCCATCGCGAACAGGGTGCGCGAGAACTGCAACATCGTCGTCTCCAGCGTGGCGATGCTAGAGAGAATCAATGCCAGCGCGGCGGCATAGCCGCCGACCTTCCCCAGGCCCGCGGCGATCGCGACCTGATAGATCAGGTTGTCGGAGAACCCGGACGACTCGCGCACCGAGAACAGCATCAGCGTCGCCGCCGTGAACGCCACGAACGAGGCGATCGTGACGAACACGCTGAGAAAGCCGCCCTCACCGGCCGCATTCGGGCGGTCGTTGCGGGTCTCCTCCGAAAGATTCGCGGTGACATCCCAGCCCCAATAGAGGAAGACGACGATCAGCGCCGAGGATGCGAAGCTCGCCCGCGAATAATGCACACCGAACCAGCTCCACGAGAACGGATTGATCCCGTGTCCCCCTGCGGTTCGCAGGAAGGCGGCGACGCAGATCGCGAACAGGATCGACAGCTCGATCGAGCTCATGATCACCTGCACCCGGCTGGTGATCTCGATCCCGGCGATCAAGACCAGTCCGATGCCCACGAACCAGATCGCGCCGATACCGGTCGTGAGCAGCACGTGGCCGGCGAGCGCCGGTGCAACCAGATCGATCGTCGCGGTGCCGAGCGGCACACTGCCGGTGACCATGAACACCATCGATGCGATCAGGAGCGCCCAGCCCGAGAAGTATCCCGGCAGCTTGCCGAAGCCGATCTTGGTCCACTCGTAGGCGGCGCCGGCGTTGGCGAACCTCTCGTTCAGACCTTTATAGGCGAGCGCGATGCCGAGCATCGGCAGCGCAAAAATCAGCACCGCGTTGGGTGAGAAATCGCCCGCCGTGGCCAATAGGCCGGAGATTGCCACCGCGATCGAAAATCCGGG
>JAPTUI010000502.1 GCA_028067895.1 Pseudomonadota bacterium
TTGAGCGGATTGCTCTGCGAGAGTGCGATGATCCGGATCGCATTCCAGTCGTCGCCGATCTTGAGCCGGCCGCGGTCTGCGATCTTGGGACCGCGTGATCGCTTCGGCCGCGCAACTGAACCCACAGGATCCGCCGCGGCGGGTCGGGATTTCTCTTCCGTGCTCATTGTGTCTATCTTACCCCGTCAGGTGCATAAGATTCGGCCTGCGGTCGCTGCGGCGCCTGCAAGAGCCGGCCGGAAACCCCTACTCCCTGATTCCCCGACCCTCACCTTCGGTGAGGGTCCAGGATCGGCCGCCCTGCTATGCGCGGACGGGAATTCACGCATCCGTGATCCTGTAGGCAGATTTCGGTTTGTAACGTTTGGGTTACCTCACCATGAATTTCCACCATCTATTGGTGGTTTTTCATGATACTATTCTGACCATGATCGATCGCCCGCAATTGACGCTGCGCATCCGTCGAGCGCTGCGGCGGAGCCGCGTCGTCGTACTCCTCGGCCCGCGTCAAAGCGGCAAGACGACCCTGGCGCGCGCGCTCGTGAACGGGGAGTCACCCAATTACTTCGATCTCGAGGATCCCGCCAGCCTCGCTCGACTCGATCAGCCGATGACGGCCCTGCAGAGCTTGCGAGGTACGGTGGTGATCGATGAAGTACAGCGGCGCCCTGATCTGTTTCCGGTGCTGCGGGTGCTTGCCGACCGCAAACCCCTGCCCGCCCGTTTCCTGATCCTCGGCAGCGCATCACCGGCACTGCTGCGCCAATCCTCGGAATCGCTCGCCGGCCGTCTGGAGATCATCGATGTCCCGGGCTTAAGCCTCGCCGAGGTCGGTACGCGATGGCTCAACCGGCATTGGCAGCGCGGCGGCTTTCCACTGTCATACCTGGCCCGGACGAACGATGACAGCTACACATGGCGCCGGCAGTTCATACAGACTTTCCTCGAGCGCGACCTGCCGCAACTCGGCATCGGCATACCCGCCACGGCTCTGCTGCGCTTCTGGACCATGGTGGCACATTATCACGGTGGGATCTGGAGTTCGGCCGATCCGGCCCGCTCCCTCGGTATCGGCGAGTCGACCGTGCGCCGTTACCTCGATCTGCTGACGCAATTGCTCCTCGTGCGCCAGCTCCAGCCCTGGCATGAAAATCTCGCCAAACGACAGGTGAGATCCCCCAAGGTCTATATCCGCGACAGCGGCCTCCTGCATGCGCTGCTCGGTATTCGCTCCGAGCGCGAACTGCTCTCCCACCCGAAATGCGGCGCGTCATGGGAAGGCTACGCGCTCGAGGAACTCCTCAAACGCGCCGAGCCGCACGAGGCTTACTTCTGGGGCACACATCAAGGCGCAGAGTTGGATTTGCTCTTGATCAGGAAGGGCCGACGAGTGGGCATCGAAGTCAAGCGCACCGACGCCCCAACCTTAACCTCCTCGATGCGCATTGCACTGGCCGATCTGAAACTCGATGAACTCGATGTATTCTATCCCGGAACGCGCTCCTATGAACTGGCGCCGCGGGTCAAGGTGATGCCGGTGACCTCGATCCCTGGATTGGGGGCGTGACGAGCGCGCTCGCGAGAAATTCAATGGGGGCTTGTTCGCGATGCTCATAAAGCTCTTCTTTTCGGTTCGCCTCACTTCATTCCCTGAGCCCAACCGGGCATGTCCGAGCGGCCCAATATTCTCGAGATTCGTGCCGGATGGAGAAGCCGATGCCGTCTATTTGACGGCAGATGGCGCCCCACACGAGATTCGAGTGTGGTTCGCGAGAAGCGCAAAGCTGCAGGGCGGTCTTCTTACCTGGCATCTGAAGGGTACGGAGTTCGACCCGACACTCATGCGGCGGCAGGGAAAGCTCGATGCCGGATGGCTATTCGGCAAGATGAACATGCCGGTCTCGGACTCCGAGTTCGCCGCCCTACAGCATAGCCCCAAAGCGACGCCGGAGGAGTTCGGTGATGTCACGGAGGATGCCGATTACGTCGCGTTGGCGAAACGTTTAATCCGGACTTTACAGCCGCGTCTTGCCGCATTCGTCTCCACACTTCGCTGCCAATATGGGCAATATTGGCTGGAAGCGCCGCGGCCGTGGGATTCGCGATCCGAAACGCTCGGCGCGTATTGCAGCGGACAGCTCCAACTGAGATGGTGGTACGAGGAGAAGAAAGCTTGGTATTGGTTTCTGCCTACAAGATGCGGCTTTAGTATGGTCTGTCAGATTCTGCCGCAGAGCCATTTCGATCAGTACTTGACTGAAGCGGATTGGCGGCGCTTGCAAGGTACTCGCTGTCTTGATGATGTTCCAACAGAAATGCAACTTCTTGCGAACGCCGATAAGTCACTCGATTCCGGCGACTACCGTCAGGCGTTTGTCGAAGTGTGCTCCGCGCTCGAATTGACTATCAGCGGTCGTCTTGCGTCCGAAAATGATGTGATCAAACGCGCTATTAGCAGTTTCCTCGACGGAGAAACCCGAAAGGCCCATGTCGCGGTCGTTCTGCTCTTGATCGGGGCGTCCGAACATGAAATACAAAATACACTCAAGGCCGTCGAGATCCGCAATAGAGTTGTACACGACGGCTACATTCCTGGCGAATCCGATGGCCGGATCTTGCGAGAAGTTGTACAAGCAATCCGAAAAATCGGCAATTTCGCCGAGATTAAAAGCCCGACCCTCGATTCCGGCACAAACATGCTATTTACACCATAACCGCCATCTCACCGCATGACGCCGTATCGCTATCCCACCATTTGGGTCGCGCTCATGAGACGCACCCGCCGCCAGTCCGGGCTGGAGGCGATCTTCAAAAACCCCTGCAGGTCGGGCAGCTGCTCGATCTCGGAGGCCATCACCGCCGCTTCCCTCACGCGCCGAAACGTCACTCCAGACGATGTCGAGCCTCCACCTTGCGCGAAGAGCAGCGGATAATGCCGCCCCCGCGAGCGCTCCTCCCGCACCACCTCCCGCTCCCCGATCAGCTCCGATGCAAAGCGGGCCGTCCCCCCACCCTCGCTCCCGGAGCACCGCAGGATGAGCGTATTGCCGCAATTCTCCACAATCGTCTGCGCGTCCCCCCTGCCGTAGGTGTTCGAGACCTGCGCGATGGACTGAAACCCGAGCACGCACCGCCCGCCGAACTTGCGCAATCGCGCAAGCGCGTCCTTGAGTCCGTCGATCGCCCCGAGCGCATCGAGCTCGTCCACCACGAACCACAGCCGCTGATCGCCCGCCGGGCGGCACATCGCCTCGAAAATCGCAATACGCATCCACGCCGCCACCAGACCCCGCAGCGCCGCAATCTGATCGGCCCGATACGGCAGGAACAGGACGCCGTGTCCCCCGCGGACCCACTGCCGCACCGAGAAGGCCTCCGCCCGCTGATCCCGAACATACGCCAGCGCCTTGACGGCTGAAGACGCCACCGAACGCAGCGACGCGAACATCTTCCCGCCATCCTGCGAGAGAAAGGGCTGCGCCGGCGTACCGGCCACGATCGGCTGCAGCTCCTCACTGCTCGCCACTACCAACCACTTGAGCAGCTCCACCAGATCCCGCGACTCGACCTGGCAGTGCCGCAGAATCACCGCCAGGAACGTCCGCGCATATTCCCGCCACTCCCGCGCCGAGGCCTCCTGCCCCTCCGGAATGAGCGCCGCGACCAGCTGCTCGATGTCATAGGGATTCTCAATCTCGCCGAATGGGTCCCACCGGAGCGAGCCCGGATGAAACGGATTCAAAATCACATCGCCCCGGTAGGGTTGGTGAAACGTCTCGAGATACCCACCATCCGGATCCGCGATGATGGCCCGGTCCCCCCGCTTCAAGGCCCCGGC
>JAPTUI010000514.1 GCA_028067895.1 Pseudomonadota bacterium
AGGCAGACCGCTGACTTCGAGGATCTTACCGGCGACCTTGCCGTTCTCTTTCTGGAGCGCGGCGACGACCGCGCGTGCCTTTATATTGCCGAGCTCAAACTGATCCTCATTGACCTGCACGATTTTATCGGTATCGAGGACGTTATCAAATGGCACTAAAACCACGCCCGCCTTCTGCGCGCGGCGGATCACCGGATCGAAGGCGGTGGGGTTGACCGCAATGAAGGTGATGGCGTCGAACCCGGCGGCGATGAAATTATCGATCGCGGCGATTTGGGCGGCGCTGTCATTGCCGACCGAAACGACCTTGAACTCCTTCAGCAGCTTTTTGTTCTCGGGGCGTGCGGCCCAGGCCTTAGCCGACTGGATCGCGGTGATGCGCCAGTCATTGCCGGCATAGCCGTTGACGAAGGCGATCCGGTACGGCCCTGGCTTAGGCGTCTGCTGAATGAATTTGGTGTTTTTCGGCGCCGGCTTGAAGCATTCCGGCCGGTAATTGTCCTCGGCGCGCGCAACGCCGACAAACAATGCCGTGCTTGCGATCCCAGCTAGCAGAATACGTGCGAGCATGATCTATTTCTCTCCCTATTTTTAGAAGTCTGGATTTGGTTGCCTGGCATTTGGCTGCGGCGCCAATTGCGTTGCGATCTCGATGGCTTCGAGCAGGCTGGCTTCGCTGGCGATACCCTTGCCGGCGATATCAAACGCGGTGCCGTGGTCGACCGAGGTGCGCACGATCGGAAGGCCGAGGGTGATGTTCACTCCACTCAGCGCCTCCCAGCGCCCGCTCGCCGGGTCGACGGAAAAGCCGAGCAACTTTACCGGAATATGACCCTGGTCGTGATACATCGCGACGACGGCATCGTATTGCCCGGCCCGAAGCTTCACGAACACCGTATCGCCCGGCACCGGCCCGGTCACATCGATTGCCTCGCGTCGCAAGGTGGCGATCACGGGGGTAGAGACCTCGATATCCTCGCGACCGAACAACCCGCCTTCACCGGCATGCGGATTGAGCGCGGCCACCGCAATGCGTGGCTGCGGGATGCCAAGGGCGCGCAACACCGCCACGGTCAGTTCGACGACACGGCGCAGCCGCGCCGGGGTGAGTTTGCCCGGCACATCGGCCAGGGCTGAATGGGTGCTGACGTGGCTGACACGCATGTTGGAATGCACCAGCATCATCACCGAGTCGGCAACCCCAGTCAGCGCGGCGAGCAATTCGGTATGGCCGGCGAAGTGAAAGCCGGCGAGGTTAAGCGCTTCTTTGTTCATGGGCGCAGTGCAGATTGCGCCGACACGGTTGGCAAGCGCGAGCTGCACGGCGATATCGATGGCATTATAGGCAAGCCGCCCGGCTTCGGCCGAGACAACACCGGTTGCGATTGGCGCCGTGGCGGGGCCGGCATCGATAAACGCGAGCGGCGGCGCGGACGTCACCGTCGCCGCGGTCGGCACGGAACGGTCGGGCAGGCCGAGGGCTTGGGCGGTCGCACGATAGGTCGCGGCGCAGCCGATCACAGTCAATGCGAGATCGCCGCGACCAATACGGCCCTGCAGCCGATCTGCGGCCTTGAGGATGATTTCCGGTCCAATACCGGCAGGATCGCCCATCGTAATCGCGACTCGGACCATCGCGTTTCCTCCTCTTGTCGACAAATTACCACATAATTTCAAAATCTGTCAAAATCTACCACGGTCAAAAAAATGCGTGCCAGCAAATCTGGGGTACCGAAGGCGCCGGACTTGGACAAAAACCGCACGCCATCCCAGGCGCCGCCTACCAGTCGGCCGCAGGGAATTCCTGGGGCGAAGGCACTGTCGACTTCCAGCGTGGCAACCGCAAGCGCTTGGCATAAGGCGCGAAGTGTCTCGCCGCCGGTGACAATCAGTGTCGCCGGCGGCGCAATGGCAGGCAGAAGCATGCGCAACATTGCGGCGATCTCCCGAGCGGCTTGGTCTCTTGCTGTACCGGCGGCGATATCAGCCGTGAGGATGGCGGCACCGCGCTGGAGATCCGCATCTAGCAGCACCGCTTCCGCGGCCGTGCCGTGTGCGCGCCTCGGCATTAGGCCGGTTACCTCGCTGAGGTGGCGCACCTGCCCCTGCGTAAGCGGATGATGCGAGCCGATCACCGCCAGCACCGGCCGGCGGAGAGGAGCAAGCATCGGCGGCGTTGGCTGGTCCGCCAGTGCGTGCGCCAATCCTGCAGTGCCACACCATAGCAGAGGCCCGGTCATCATCCGTCCTTTCGTTACGATGGCCCGCAAATCCGCCGCGCTGGCGGCGTCATGCACCTGGATATCGCCGACCCCCGCTGCCGCCAGCGCTGTGCCGAGCGCGCATGGCAGTGTCTGCCAGGCACCGGCGGCATCGCGGACGATTTGATGCCCACCGCGGGTGACCCGGCCTTGCTCGGGGAAAGCTGGCGCCAGGACGCAATGGCGAAATTCGCCACCGCGCCACAGCGCCGCTAGCATCGCTGCCCAGTGCCCCCGCAACAAACTGTCAATTTTGAGAAAGGCGAGGTTAGCACCGACGAGCAGCGGCGCCGCCGCCATCGTCGCCGCCACTGCCGCCGCCACGTCCCCGTCTCGACAGGCAAGATCAAGAGCCATGGCACTGCCCGGCGCCTGCGTCGGCGGCGTGAGTAAGACCGGTAACGGCCCCGCGCCGCAGAACGCCGCCGCGGTATCGACAGCGCCGGTTAAATCATCGGCGAGCAAGCGCAACGTCATTCCGGCGCGCCTGCCTGCGTCACCGTGACCCCAAGTTCGCGCAATCGCTCTAACGCATGTTTATCCGCTGTGGCATCTGTGATGAGATGATCGACGACGGCGGCGTCGGCGATAGTGCAAAACGCCGTAGGCTGGAACTTGGTGGCATCCGCTAGCACAACCACCCGCCGCGCCGAAGCGATCATCGTCCGCTTCATGGCGGCGATTTCGAGTGAAGTTTCGGTCAACAGACCGTCGCAAATCGCATGCACGCCGATCAACGCGGTCTCGATATGAAGGCCGGCGAGGAAGCCGAGACCGGGCTCGCCGGTTAACGTGAGCGAACCTGGGCGGATGGTACCGCCCGTGACGATCACACGGATCTCTGACGCGCGGGTGAGAATCTCGCCGATGGCGAGGTCGTTGGTGACTGCGGTCAGCACGATCCGTCGTTCAACCACGGCCTTCGCGGCCTCAAGCACGGTCGAACTGCTGTCGAACACGACCGCCTCGCCTGGCGTCAGAAGCGCCGCTGCCGCTTGGCCGATGGCCCGTTTTTGTGCGCGTGCTAAACCTGCAGCGACACTTTGCGCGGGCTCGAAGGTCGAGAGTGGCGCACACGCGATTAATGCGCCACCGTGCGCCCGTCGCAAGTATCCCGACGCTTGCAAATGCTCGAGATCACGCCGCACCGTTGATGCCGAGGTGCCCATCGCCTGTGCCAGATCGCGGATCGAAATAGCCCCCCGCGTGCGGACGATATCGAGAATCATCGCCCGTCGCTGCGCCGGAATTACTTCTTGCGAGGGGTGGACGTTCAAGAGTCTGTGGCGCCTCATAAATGCTGACAGTTGCGATTGGAGTTTATGCAAAAAATAACAATACAGCAAGTTGACGACTTCGAACGACTAACACTACTTTCCAGAATTCTGCGACAAAGGTATCTGTGGCTTGAAAAAGTCATTGTTTTTTATGGAGAGCGGCGCGATAGACGTCCGCTGGCGCGGGAACTCCGGTTGAACCCGCTCTATCGCGCTCGGCGTGGCAAGACGCGCCACCAAGCCGAGCAGCGGGCTGACCGTTGGAGTCGCGCCGCCAAGCACAAACCGCCGAAGGGATC
>JAPTUI010000014.1 GCA_028067895.1 Pseudomonadota bacterium
CGGGAACTCGCCGAGGCGGTCGCCGCGCACGTCACCGATCTGGGCTTCACCCACGTCGAGTTCCTGCCGGTGATGGAGCACCCGTTCTACGGCTCGTGGGGCTACCAGGTCACGGGGTACTTCGCGCCGACCTCGCGCTACGGTACGCCGCAGGATTTCATGTATTTCGTCGACTACCTGCACCAGCGCGGCATCGGCGTCATCCTCGACTGGGTGCCCTCGCACTTCCCGGCCGACCAGCACGGGCTCGCATTTTTCGACGGCACGCACCTCTACGAGCATGCCGACCCGCGTCAGGGACATCACCCGGACTGGAAGAGTTCGATCTTCAATTACGGCCGCGCGGAGGTGCGCAACTTCCTGCTGAGCAATGCGCTGTTCTGGCTCGAGGTCTACCACATCGATGCGCTGCGGGTCGATGCCGTCGCCTCGATGCTCTACCTCGACTACGCGCGCAAGGACGGCGAGTGGATCGCGAACCGCTACGGCGGCCACGAGAACCTCGAGGCGGTCGAGTTCCTCAAGCAGCTGAACCAGTCCGTGTATCGCGATCATCCGGACACCCACACCATCGCAGAGGAATCGACCGCCTGGCCGATGGTCTCGCGTCCGACCCATCTCGGCGGCCTCGGCTTCGGCATGAAGTGGAACATGGGCTGGATGCACGACACGCTGAAGTACTTCGCGGCCGATCCGGTCTATCGCAAGTTCCACCATCATCAGATCACCTTCAGCCTGTGGTACGCCTTCAGCGAGAACTTCGTGCTGCCGCTCTCGCACGACGAGGTCGTGCACGGCAAGGGCGCGTTGATCGGCAAGATGGCCGGCGACGAGTGGCAGCGCTTCGCGAACCTGCGACTGCTCTACGGGTACCTCTGGACACACCCCGGCAAGAAACTGCTGTTCATGGGCGGGGAGTTTGCCCAGACCCGCGAGTGGCAGCACGAGCAGAGCCTCGAGTGGCACTTGCTGCAGTACGCGCCGCACCAGGGCGTGCAGCGCTGGGTGCGCGACCTGAACCGGCTGTACCGCTCGCTGCCGGCGCTGCACGCGCGCGACTTCAGTCCCGAGGGATTCGAGTGGATCGACTGCGACAACGCCGATGACAGCGTGATTGTGTACCTGCGCCGCGGCAGCGGTGCGCGCGAGGTCGTGCTGATCGCCTGTAACTTCACGCCCGTGCCGCGCGAGCACTACCGTATCGGCGTGCCGTTCGGCGGCAAATGGCTCGAGCGGCTCAACAGCGACGCCCCGGACTACGGCGGCAGCGGCATCGGCAATCTCGGCGGCACCGTAGCCCTCGAGCAGGGTCTGCACGGCCGGCCGTATTCCCTCGCTCTGCGCCTGCCGCCGCTCGCCGTGCTCGTGCTGACGCCCGAATAAGCGCCGACCCTCAACCGAGTGCCGCGCCACGCGGTATGCTTGTCGGGCACGGCCATCGGATTAAGGAGCGGGCCCATGCGACCTTCGATCGAACGAGTGCTCAGCGCGGCGCTGCTCGCCGCAACGCTCATCCTCGCGTCCTGTTCGGGCATCCCGCTGGCGCAGCGCCAGACGGCCCGGCTGCACCGCTACGAGGCCTATGCCGGCAAGCCGGTCCGCGAGTTCATGTGGAACACCGGCTACAAGAGCTGGTCACCCCTGGCGCGCGACAAGCTGCTGGTGTGGACCGATCTCGACCAACCCTATCTGGTGACGGTCTTTCATCCCTGCACCGATCTGATGTTCGCCCGTCACATCGGCATCACCTCGACGGTCAACACCGTGCAGGCGCGCTTCGACTTCGTCACGGCCGACGGCTGGCGCTGCATGATCTCGACCATCCAGCCGATCGACTACCGGCGCATGCAGCGCGATGCGCACCGCCCCGCGGCCGCGGCCGGCAAGACTCAGCGATAGCCGCGCGCCTGCAGGTCGAACAGCCGCGCGTAGACTCCATCGGCGCGCATGAGAACCTCGTGCGCGCCCTGCTCGAGGATGCGCCCGTGCTCGAGCACCACGATCCGGTCGGCCCGCCGTACCGTCGAGAAGCGGTGTGAGATGAGGATGATCATGCGCTCGCCGCCGAGTTCGCGCACGTGATCGAACACTTCGGCTTCGGCCTGCGCATCCATCGATGCGGTCGGCTCATCAAGCACCAGCACATCGGCGCTGGTGCGCATGAACGCGCGCGACAGCGCCACCTTCTGCCACTGACCGCCGGAGAGCTCGCGACCGTCGGCGAACCATTTGCCGAGCTGCGTGTGGTAACCCTCGGGCAGCGTCGCGATGAAATCGCTCGCACGGCCGAGCTCGGCCGCCGCCCGCCAGCGGGCTTCGTCCTCGAAGGCGCGCTCGTCACCGGCGCCGATGTTGTGCCCGAGCGGCATCTGGTAGCGGGCGAAGTCCTGGAAGATCACCCCGATGCGCTCGCGCAGCCGCTGCTCGTCCCACTCGGCGAGGTCGGTCCCGTCGAGCAGAATGTGCCCGGCGCTCGGTGAATACAGCCGCGTCAGCAACTTGATCAGCGTCGTCTTGCCCGAGCCGTTCTCCCCGACCAGCGCGAGCGTACTGCCGGCCGGCACGTGCAGCGTGATGTGCTCGAGCGCCGGACGGTCCGCGCCCGGGTAGCCGAAAGTCACGTCCTCGAAACGGATGCCATCGCCGGGCCGCGCCCCACGTTGCACCGTCCCGGGCGGCGGTGGCACGTCCGTCTCCAGGTACTCGTACAGGGTGGACAGGTACAGGTTGTCCTCGTACATCCCGCCAATCGCTGCGAGCATCGCCGAGACATCCGCCTGCCCCTGACGGAACGCCACCAGATACATGGTCATGTGGCCCAGGGTGATCGTGCGCCGCACGGTGCTGAGCGCGATCCAGGCGTAGGCAGCGTAGAGCGTGAGCGTCCCGAGCAGCCCGAGCGCGAAACCCCACGCGCCGCGCCGCAGCGTCAGCGCGCGATCGGCACGATAGAGGCGCCGATAGATATCCCGGTAGCGCTCGAGCAGCCGCGCGCCGAGCCCGTAGAGCTTGACCTCTTTGGCGTAGTCCTCTCGGGCCAGCACGGTCTCGAGGTAAGTCTGCATGCGCGTCTCGGGGGAACGCCAGCGAAACAGACGGAACGCATCGCCGGAGAACTTCGCCTCGGCAATGAACGCCGGCACTCCGGCGGCGAGCAGCGCGAGCACCGCCCAGGGCGAGAACCCGGCGAGCATCACCGCGAAGCTCACCAGCGCGATGAAGTGCTGCGCCAGGCTGAAGGTGCGGTTGACCAGACTCACCGGCCGGCTCGAGGCCTCCCGGCGGGCGCGGGTCAGCCGGTCGTAGAACTCCGAGTCCTCGAAATGATGCAGCTCGAGGGTCACCGCTTTCTCGAGGATCAGCTCATTGACCCGCTGCCCGAGCTGCACCCGCAGCAAGGAGCGCGTGAGCGTCAGACCCCGCTGCGCGGCGGCGAGCGCGGCCACCAGTACCCCCTCCAGGATCACCCAGCCGAGCACGGCGTGCACACCGGTGCCGCCGGAGCGGATCGCCGCGACGACGGCATCGACGATGCGCCCGCTGGCATAGGCCACCGTGACCGGGAGCACCCCGGCGAGCAGCGTCAGGGCGGCCAGGCCGACGGTGAGTGTCTGGTTGGTCGACCAGACCAGCTCGACGGCATGACGGCTGTAGCCGAAGACCCCGAGGAACGCCCGCAGCGTCAGCCCCTCGGACGGCGGTGGAGCGGTGGGGCGGCGAGCGGAGGTCGGCATTGCCCCTGAGGGTGAGGGCACCGCCGCCCGATGACAAGCCGGATCCGGAAGGGTTCGAGCTCGGACGTGGCCGTAGCCGGGCGCGGTCGGACAGATTTCCCAGGATGTGCTATGCTTCGAAGTCTTTGTCACCTGGCCGCATTGCGGCCCCCCGCGCCCCCATGAGCCAACCCATCCGCAACATCGCCATCATTGCGCACGTCGATCACGGCAAGACCACGCTCGTCGACTGCCTGCTGAAGCAGTCCGGCACGTTCGCCGCGCACGAGAAGCTCGCCGAACGCATGATGGACTCGAACGACTTGGAGCGTGAGCGCGGCATCACCATCCTCGCCAAAAACTGCGCCGTCGAGTACCGCGGAACCCGCATCAACATCGTCGACACCCCCGGCCACGCCGACTTCGGCGGCGAAGTTGAGCGCGTACTCTCGATGGTCGACGGCGTGCTGCTGGTGGTCGATGCGGTCGACGGCCCGATGCCCCAGACCCGCTTCGTGACGCGCAAGGCGCTCTCGCTCGGCCTGAAGGCGATCGTCGTGGTGAACAAGATCGACCGGCCGGGCGCCCGCCCCGACTGGGTCGTCGACCAGACCTTCGAGCTGTTCGACAAGCTCGGCGCAAGCAACGAGCAGCTGGATTTCCCGGTGATCTACGCCTCGGCGCTGCAAGGGCGCGCCGGCACCGATCACGCCGCGCCCGGCGAGGACATGAGCGCACTGTTCGAGGCGATCCTGGCGCACGTGCCGCAGCCCGCGGCCGACGAGGCGCTGCCACTGCAGTTGCAGATCTCCACGCTCGATTACAACAGCTACGTCGGCCGGATCGGCATCGGCCGCATCCGCCGCGGCGTGCTGCGCCCCGGGCAGAACGTTGCGCTGCGTTACGGCGACGAGGAGCGCGGCACGGCGCGCATCGCCCAGGTACTCACCTTCACCGGGATGCAGCGCCACTCGGTCGAGGAAGCGCGCGCCGGGGACATCGTCGCGGTCACGGGCATCGAGGACGTCAACATCGGCCTCACGGTATGCGATCCGGAGTTCGCCGAGGGCCTGCCGCCGATCCGTGTCGATGAGCCGACGCTCGCGATGAATTTCCAGGTGAACACCTCACCGTTCGCCGGCCGCGAAGGCAAGTTCGTCACCAGCCGCCAGCTGCGCGAGCGACTGCAGCGCGAACTGCAGAGCAATGTCGCGCTGCGGGTCGAGGACACCGAATCTCCGGACGTGTTCCGGGTGTGCGGCCGCGGCGAGCTGCACCTGACCATCCTCATCGAGAACATGCGCCGCGAAGGCTACGAACTGGCCGTCTCGCGCCCGCAGGTGCTCACGCACACGGTCAATGGCGAAGTGCACGAGCCGTACGAAGCGCTCACCGTGGACGTCGAGGAGGCTCACCAGGGGGCGATCATGGAGGCGCTCGGCCGCCGTCGCGGCGAACTGACGGACATGGCGGTCGACGGCAACGGCCGCGCCCGCCTCGACTACCGGATTCCGGCCCGCGGCCTGATCGGCTTTCAGGGCGAGTTCCTGACGCTGACGCGGGGCACCGGCCTGATGAGCCACATCTTCGACGGCTTCGCGCCGGTCAAGGGAGAGATCCCCGACCGCCGCAACGGCGTGCTGGTGAGCAACGAGCAGGGCGAGGCGGTCGCCTATGCGCTCTTTAACCTGCAGGAGCGCGGCCGGCTGTTCGTCGGCCCGGGCGAGAAGCTCTACGAGGGCATGATCATCGGCATCCACAGCCGCGACAATGACCTCGTGGTCAACCCCATCAAGACCAAGAAGCTCACCAATATCCGCGCCGCCGGCAAAGACGATGCGATCCTGCTCACCCCGCCGATCGAGCTGACGCTGGAATATGCCGTTGAGTTCATCGCCGATGACGAACTGGTCGAGGTCACGCCGGAGTCGATCCGCATCCGCAAGCGTTACCTGAAAGAACAGGACCGTCGTCGCGCGCAGCGCGACCCGACCGAAGCGCTCAGCGCTTGATCGAGCGCTCCATCCGTGCGACCAGCACGGATGGAGCGAGTTTCAGCACCCGCGAGAGCTTGAAGAGCGTGGTGAGCGTCGGCTGACGGATGCCACGCTCGATCTGGCTGACGAAAGTCCGGTCGACGTCCGCATAGAGCGCCAGCTGTTCCTGAGACACGCTCTGGCGCATGCGCTCCTCGCGCAGCACCTGGCCGAACGCGGCAGGAATCTGGTTGGTTCTGGTGTGACGCCGCGCCTTCATGCCGACCTTGAGCTGAGCCCTCCGGGCGGCGCGAAGATGCGGCGGACTGTGGGATTTGGTCCACGGGATATATGCCGCAGACGCGCAGTGCCGCCAAAAGCGCCGAGTCGCGGGCGCGCCCCCCGATGCGCTGCTGCGTCGCACGGTTCAGCTGAACGTCGCATTGACCCCACGATCCGGCGACGCTCGACCGCAGGCCTCTTGTTTCCCCCACTGCGCGTCTCCTCTCGGGTACAGCGCGCGCAAGTCCCTGATAATTCAAGTCTTGAGCCCGCACCGCGACTCGCGTTGCAGTTTCGCTACACAAGAAAACACGGTCATTCCGCAGCGAAGCAACCGGTATTGCGCTCGACACCACACCCCCTATTGCATTGGTTTAATGACATCGATATCATATGTTATCGATGTCATCGACTCTGCAGTGGATGACATCGTCCTTTTCAGCGGTATTTCGGGGGGGAGACCGCCATGCTGCCTGTATTCGGATCCGCGTCCATCGTCACCGCCTCGGCCTGCGCGAGACTGCCGGCGATACGCCCATCCGCGTGCGGCAGGTGGCGGCGCGGCAGGGAATATACCGGTGCGTCCTCGGTCGGGCACCGAGGCAAGCATTCAGCCGCAGCGCACGAACGGTTCCGTTCACGAGCGCCACATCCACTCTCGGAGACTCCTCTGCTGCCGACGCGCGCGAGCCGGCGCGGCACCCTCGACCTGACACATCCCGTTTTCCGATAGGAGGATCTTGCATGAGAGCGAACAAGAACTGGGCGTCCCGCACGGGCGCCGGTCCGGCGCGGCGCGCAGCCCTGAGCGCAACGGCGCGCAGCGCCACGAACAGCAGCATTGCCGCTGTGGTGGCCGGCATCCTCGGCACCTGCGCCGGCCTGAGCATGGCACACGCACAAAACGCGTCCACCACCGCGCCGCAGCCGACCATCAATGCGGGAAACATCCAGACCTCGCAGAATCTGCAGGAAGTCGTGGTCACCGCAACCGCCACGCACGTCCGGTTGCTGAACGCCAGTTACAACGTTGTGGCCGCCGACCGGCAGCTGATTCAGGAAGCGAACCCGACCAGCTCCGCGGACATCCTGAAGCTCTCCCCGGGCATCTGGCCGGAGTCCACCGGCGGACAGACCGGCGCCAACATCGAGGTCGCCGGCTTCCCGAGCGGCGGCGACGCGCCGTTCTTCACCAACATGATCGAGGGCATGCCTCTTTACGGCATGCCGTCGCTGTCGTTCATGGACTCCAGCTCGCTGTTCCGCCTCGATGACACCATCAAGCGGGTGGAAATCGTGCAGGGCGGTCCGTCGGCGATCTTCGGGCCCGCGCAGATGGGCGCCACCGCCAACTACATCCTGCGCACCGGCTCGGCCACACCGCGCGGCGAAGTGATGGTGACCTACGGCAACCAGGGCCTGTGGCGCACCGACATGTTCTACGGCTTCCAGATCGCCCCGGGCTGGTACGGCAGCGTCGGCGGCTTCTACCGCGTATCCAAGGGCGTGCGCGCCCCGCAGTTCCCGGCCGACAACGGCGGCCAGTTCACCGCGACGCTGAAGCACGACCTCAACGGCGGCTCGGTGGTCTTCTGGACTCGCGTGCTCGATGACAAGAACCAGTTCATGGCGCCCTTCCCGCTCATCCAGAATGCGAGCGGCTCGTACTCGGGCTACCCGGGCTTCAACCCGCTCACCGGCACCTACGGCAGCTACGCGATCCAGAACGTGACTGTGCCGAACCCGGCCGGCGGTTTCGAGAATGCAAACCTCGCCAACGGCCGCGGCGGCAAGCTGTACTTCCTCGGCAGCAACTACAACCAGACCATCAACGGCTGGACGTTGCACAACGGCTTCCTGATCGACGGTGGCGGACTGGACACCAACGCGCTGTTCTCGGGTAACAACCCGCGGCCGCTCAGCTACTTCCTGTACGGCTGCCAAGTGGCAGAGCCCGCCGGCTTCTGCAACGGCGCAACGGCGATCGACAAAAACAACCTCGGCCCGGGTGGGCAGGGCCTCTCGCCCAGTCTCAACGTGTCCGCGGTCTACGCTGGCTCGGGTAATCCGGTGCCGATGAACCAGAGCGTGATCTCGCAGGGCTGGTGGTACATCCAGAAGTCGCTGCAGAGCATCACCGATGAGTTCCGCGTCAGCCACCGCCTGTTCAAGGGCGACATGTTCACCGCCGGCGTCTACCTGGCCCGCTACAGCATGAATGACAACTGGTCGCTCGGGAACCAGATGCTGATGACGAACACTCAGAACGCCACGCCGATCGTGCTCAGCTACGTCCAGAACGGGCAGCAGATCAACCTGTCGAGCCCGCAAGGCTTCTGGAACGAGAACGGCAACTACAACATTCTCGAGCACGGCGATGCGACCAACATCGCAGGGTACTTCTCCGACCAGTGGCGCCATGGCCCGTGGTTGATCGACCTCGGAGCGCGCCTCGAGAACATCAACGCCCGTCAGCGCACCTGCAACACCTCGACGCAGATGCTCTCCGGGCCGAACAATCTGTGGGACAACCAGGTTCCGGTGTGCAACGGCACCTGGACGTACCTGCATTACGAGCGCACGCGACCGACCTTCACCGGCGGCATCAACTACGACTTCTCGTCGCACATGAGCGCCTACATCCGCATCAACAACGGCGTGCACTTCGACGACTTCGACAACGGTATCCGCGGCACCACCAACGGCAACTTCGGCCCGCTCGAGTCGATTCACAACTACGAAATCGGGTACAAGTACCAGAACTCGTGGATGTTCGCCGACATCAGCGCGTACGAGCGCATTTTCTACGGCCTGCAGAGTGAGGCCACCAATGCGCAGGGCCAGGGCATCCCGGGTGACATCGTCAGCTACGGCGCCAAGACGCACGGCATCGACATCAATGGCTACGTCAATC
This sequence comes from Pseudomonadota bacterium, assembly GCA_028067895.1. Lineage (GTDB taxonomy): Bacteria > Pseudomonadota > Gammaproteobacteria > Steroidobacterales > Steroidobacteraceae > 13-2-20CM-66-19. The sequence continues at coordinate 8,886 of JAPTUI010000014.1, forward strand.
CGTTCAAGCACGCCACCATCCGGGTGGTCGGCGACTGGATGCAGGGCCACTACAATGGTGCGTCGAGCTGTGAGCCGTACTTCACGATCAACGGTACAGCCGCCTGCGCCGCGATCAACGGTGCGCCGCTGCAGCGCCAGCCGGACTTCCAGGTCCGCGTCACCCCGAGCTACGCCATTCCGACGAACTGGGGTGTGGTGTCGGCCTGGGTCACGTACGAGTACGTCGGCAAGCGCTATGAGGACACCTTCGGTCTGCAGCCGCTCGGGACCTACAGCGAAGTCGGCGCCGGCATCGTCGCTGACGTCGGCAGCCACTGGGAGTTTGCCGTGCGCGGCACGAACCTGACCAATACGATCGCCCTCACCGAAGGCAACGCACGTGAAGCAGGCGTTTCCCTCGGCGTGAACAACGTCCTGCTGGGACGGGCGCTGTTCGGTCGGGAAATCAACCTGAGCGCGCGGTACAAGTTCTAAGGCCGTACCGACCGCCCCCCGCGCCCGTCCGGGCGCGGGGGCTTTTTTTATTTCTGCCTTTTTTGCGGCGCGCACAGCGGGCTGCGGCCTGCGTCCCGTCCGTGCGAAAATCACGCATCATGCCCGCGCCGAGTGCCTCGAGCCCACCGTGAATACCCCGCCTGCGCTGCTTAAGGACATGCGCGCCATCGGCGCGCTGCTGCAAGCCGGCCAGTACGACACGGCGCGCACCCGACTCGAGCAGATCCTCACACGTCATCCGGATTACGTCGAAGGGCTGCGCCTGCTCGCCGGCACTCGCCTCGCGCTCGGGCAGAGCGAGGCGGCCGAGATGCTGCTGCGTCACGCCCTGGAACTCGACCCGAACTGGCCGCCGACGCTCACGACGCTCGCCGAACTGCTGCTCGCGAGCGGTCGGGCGGCCGAGGCCGAGCCGCTGCTTGAGCGCGCGGCCGGCGGCTCGCCAGCCGATCCACGCGCCGCGTGGGTCCTCGCCCGGCTGTACAGCGATTCGGGGCGCGCGGCCGAAGCCGTCACACTCCTGGCTCCGTTCTGTGCCGCCCCAAGACTCGATGCGGCGCTGGCGGCGCAGCATTCCGGCGCACTCGCGGCGCTCGGGCGCGCCGAGGAAGCCGTGGAGTTCTATCAGGCCCGCCTGCAGCGCACCGGCACGGATACCGGGGCGGCCCAGGCGCTCGTGATCGCGCTCGGTGCGGCGGGCCGCACCGCCGAGGCCGGTCGGTTCGCGGCGGACCTGCTCGGGCGCGGCGCCCGCAGCCCCGAGCTGTGGCTGGCCCAGGCGCGCGCCTGCCTGGCCAACGGCGAGACCTCCGGCGCCGAGACGGCTCTGCGCGAGTGCCTGCAACTCGACCCGCGGCAGCTCGAGGCGCACCACAGTCTGGCGCAACTCCTCTGGGTGCGCAGCGGGGATCTTCGCCACGCCACCGCCTCGCTCGATGCGGCGCTCGGCCGGTTCGCCGAAGACGATGCCCTCTGGGGTGCCAAGGCAGCCATCCTGCAAGGCGCCGGCGATGCGCGCGCGGCGTATGAGTGCCTGGCCCCTCGCACACAGCGCGCACAGGCGGCACCGTCGCTGCTGGTGCGTGCCGGATTGGCAGCACTCGAGTTCGATCCCGGGGCGGCCCTCGAGCTGGCGGAACGGGCGCTCAGCCTCGCACCGGCCAGCGCGCCGGCCCGCACGCTGCTCGCCGCCGCCGCGCTCGGTGTGGGCAACGCCGCCGCAGCACTCGGGCACTGCGAGCAGCTGCTCGAGGCGGCACCGGACGACCAGTATCTGATCGCGTTGCAGACCACCGCGCTGCGCCTGCTTGAGGATAAGCGGTACGGCGTGCTGTGCGATTACGGAGCGCTGGTGCTGCCGCTGATGCTCGAGCCGCCCGCCCCGTGGGGCGACCTCGAGTCATTTCTCGGGGATCTCGCCGCTGCGCTCGGGCGCCTGCACGATCCGGACGGACATGCATTGCTGTTTCAGTCGCTGCGCCGCGGCACGGAGACGACCCAGGACCTCACGCGCAGCCAAGAGCCGGTGATCACCGCGCTGTTCAACGCGTTCCGAGCGCCGATCGCGCGCTATCTGGACCACATCGGCGGCGGCGAGGATCCGCTGCGTCGGCGCAACGGCGCCGGCTGGCGGTTCAACGGCAGCTGGTCGGTCCGGCTACGCGACCGCGGCTTTCATCTGAGCCACGTCCATCCGCGCGGCTGGATCTCTTCGGCCTGCTACATCGAACTGCCCGAGTGCATGCGCCGCGGCCACAGCGAGGCCGGCACGCTGTCCTTCGGCGTACCCGGCATTCTCACCTCCCCGACCCTCACCCCGGAACACACGGTCCGCCCCGAACCGGGCATGCTGGTGCTGTTCCCGTCGTACTTCTGGCACGGCACGACGCCCTTCGAGAGTCCGCAGGCGCGACTCACGGTCGCCTTCGATGCGGTCCCCGGCCGCAGGCGCGCCTGAGCGGCGCCGCAGCCCTCACACGCCGCGCGTACAGGCGTCGACGAACGCGCGCAGCTTCGGCTGATTGCGGCTGGCACGCGGGTAGTAAATGAAGACCCCGTCGCGCGCGGGAGAGAACTTCTCGAGCGCCGGCTCGAGCAGTCCCCGTTCGAGTTCGTGCGCCACACTCAACGTCGCGGTGTAAATGAGTCCCAGACCCTGGCGCGCCAGGGCCCGCAGCAGCGCCCCGTCGTTGACCAGCACCGAGCCCGGCGGATCGATGGCGACGGCCTGGCCCTTGCGCTCGAACTCCCAACGATAGATGTCGCCCACCTCGGGCCGGCGATAGCGGATGCACTCGTGCTCGGCGATGTCCTCGGGGACTTTCGGGCGGCCATGCGCCTGAAAGTACGCCGGCGCACCGAACACCCCCCAACGAAAGAGCGGCGAGACGCGCATCGCAACCATGTCGCGATCGATGTACTCCCCGATGCGCACGCCCGCATCGTACCCGGCGCCCACGAGGCCGCGATGATCGTCTTCAACGGTGATCTCGAGTCGCACGGCCGGATAGGCACGGCGAAAGCGCGGCACGAGAGGCTCCATGACGTGCGCCACGGCGAAGCGCTGCACCAGAAGCCGCAGCGTCCCACTGGGCGCAGCACCCATTTGCGCCAGCTCCGCGAGCGACTCGGTGATGGCGCCCGCCGCCGGCCCGACACCGGCCAGCAGGCGCTCACCGGCCTCGGTGAGTGCGACGGAGCGGGTGGTGCGCAGGAACACCGGCACCCCGAGCCGCCGCTCGAGTGCCTGCACCGCCTGACTCACTGCCCCGGGTGTCACCCCGAGCGCGTGCGCAGCCTTGCGGAAGCTCCCGTAGCGGGCCACCGCAAGAAATTCGCTCAATCCTGCGAATCCATCATTGCGCGCCATGGTCGCTCCCCCGGGTACGGCACTCGTAATTTAGTTTTTCTAAACACCTCATGCAATGAACGATCACTTCTTCGGAACAAACCGAAGGTCTAGTCTATGCATACCCCTCAGGATGCGGAGATCGTCCATGCGCTATCGAACCCTCGGCCATACCGGCCTGCTGGTCTCGGAGATCTGCCTCGGCACCATGACCTTCGGCGGCCGCGGCTACTGGACCGCGATCGGCGCACTCGACCAGTCCCTCGCCGACCGCATCGTCGCCCGGGCCCTCGATGCCGGCGTGAACTTCATCGATACCGCAGATGTGTACTCCGAAGGCCTCGCCGAGGAGATCACCGGCAAGGCCATGCGCAACAGCGGCCGGACACGCACCGACCTGGTCCTTGCCACGAAGGTGTTCGGCCCGACCGGCGCCGGACCGAATGACCGCGGCGCCTCGCGCGGGCACATCATGGATGGGGTCAAGGCGAGCCTGAAGCGCCTCGGCACCGATTACATCGATCTGTACCAGATCCACGCGCTCGATCAGTTGACGCCGCTGGAGGAAACGCTGCGCGCGCTGGAAGATCTCGTCCGTCAGGGCCACGTTCGCTACGTCGGGGTCTCGAACTGGTCGGCCTGGGCGCTGATGAAGGCGCTCGGCATCGCCGAGCGGCACGGATGGGTGCAGCCGGTGACGCTGCAGGCGTATTACTCCATTGCCGGGCGGGACATCGAGCGGGAGATCGTGCCGCTGCTCACCGCCGAGCGGCTCGGACTGATGGTGTGGAGCCCGCTCGCCGGCGGTCTGCTGTCGGGAAAATTCACCCGCAACGGCCAGGGCCCGCAGGACGCGCGGCGCGCCTCGTTCGATTTTCCGCCCGTGAACCGCGAACGGCTGTTCGAGTGCATCGAGGCGATGCAGCCGATCGCTGCGGCACACGGCGTGTCGGTGGCGCGGGTGGCCCTCGCCTATGTGCTCGCCAAGCCGTTCGTGACCTCGGTGATCATCGGCGCGAAGACGCTCGAGCAGCTCGACGACAACCTGGCTGCCGCGGCGTTGACCCTGACGCCCGAGCAGCTCGCCACGCTCGATGCGGTCAGTGCGCTGCCGGCGGAATATCCCGGCTGGATGATCGAGTTCCAGCACGCGCGCTCGCGGCTGCCCGAGGCCAAGCGCTGAGCGCACCCGGCACGCTGCCCGCCATCGGACGGAGACTCTCATGAGCACAGATGCAAAGACTTGGTTCATCACCGGCGTGTCACGCGGCTTTGGCAAGGTCCTCGCCGAGCAGCTGCTGGCGGACGGCGCCACGGTCATCGGGACGACCCGCGACGGCACGGCCCAGATCACCCCGGGCCGAGGCTCGCTCACCGTGCTGCCGCTCGAGATCACCGACCCGCAGGCCGTGCGCGACACCGTCGCGCGCGCATTCGCACTCGGACGCGTCGATGTGATCGTGAACAACGCCGGCTACGGACTGCTCAGTACGGTAGAAGAAGCGAGCGAAGCGGACATCGAGCATCTGTTCGCGGTCAACTTCCACGGACCCCGGCGCATCATCCAGGCGGCGCTGACGCACCTGCGCGCCCAGCGCAGCGGACACATCGTCAACATCACCTCAATCGCGGGCATTGCCCCTGCTGCCGGATCCGGCTACTACGCGGCCGCGAAGATGGCCGTCGAGGGACTCTCGCAAAGTCTCGCCCGCGAAGTCGCGCCGCTCGGCATCCGCGTGACGCTGGTCGAGCCGGGCGCGTTTCGCACCGACTTCCTCTCCGCGCACTCGATCCGCCAGCGCAACCCCGCGCTCGGCGACTACGCACCGAGTGCGGGCGCGGTGCATGAGCGGCTCGCGGCGATGGCCGGCCGGCAGCCCGGCGATCCGGCGCGCGCGGCCGCCGCCATCATCGCGGCCGTGCGCGCCGAACAGCCGCCGCTGCACCTGGTGCTCGGTCCCGATGCGTATCAGCGCACCCGGGAGGTACTCGAGGCCTTTTCAGCCGAGCTCGATTCCTGGAAGACCGTGAGTCTGGGCACAGACTTCCCGGCCGGTCCGTGAGCGCGCGGATGCGCACCTCTGGGCCGGACGACTAGGTACCCGCGGGTGCATTGGCGTTGAACGCGATACAGATGCGTGGCTCGTGGCCCTCGTGCGGCTCGACGTAGTGCTCCATCCAGGCGGGGAAGAGCACCAGCAGCCCCTCGCTCGGGGCCAGTTCGATGTCGCAGTGCCCGTTCGGGACCGGACCCTTGACCGCACTGTGCAGCACACCGACGCGCGGGTCGCGGAACACCAGGGACCCCGAGCCGGGAGGCACCTTGAGGTAGAACGTGCCCGAGAGCATCGATCCCTCATGCATGTGCAGGAAGTTGAAGCCCCCATGCTCGTGCAGGTTGATCCATGACTGCAGGGTGAAGCGTTGTTTGCCGAGCCCCATCTCCTCGAGCGCCTGAGTGCAGGCGAGCGTCACGAACTGGCGCAGCGGGGCGAGATTCGCCCGCTCCAGCACCGTCATGTCCTGACTGTTCCAGCCACTGCGGTTGGTACGGCCCGCCGGGGTGGGCTGCTCGGCGCGCAGGGCCAGCACCCAGGCGACCCACTGCGCGAAGTGCGGCTGCAGGGCCGCAAGCTGACCCTGCCAGAGGCGGGTCGGAAACAGATCGAAGGACTGCAGCAATGGCGCGCCGCCTCCGCCCTGCGCCACCGCGGGGCCGGGATTCACCGCCATGTGACGACCACCACCTGACGGATACTCTGCGCGGGAATCCGCACGCGCGCGATCCGGTGTGCGCCGTCCCAGCTCACCGTCTGCACGGGAGTACCGTCGACGGTGAGCGCCGTCGGCCGGTGGCGCGTGTGCAGACTCAGCGCGTACCCGCGCGTCGCCAACTGTCCCCGGTATTTACCGCGAGTCGGACCGATCACCAACCGATGGCGGCCATTGCGGGTGTGGTAGTCGATCGGCGTCAAGGCGTATTGTCCGGATCGATAATCGAACGAGCTGCCGTCGTCCTGGTACAGATCGAAACGCCCGACGCCAGATCCGTACACCTGCAGCACGAGCGGATCGAGCGGCTTGGCGTTGGAATACGCGCTCGGCTGCTGCTCGGGAATCACCGCACCGGCGCGCACGAACACGGGCGTGTCCGCAACACCGTAGTGCGCGGTGTAGGTCTTGCCACCTGCGTAGTGCTTGCCGGTGAAGAAATCGATCCACTGCCCGGGCGGCAGGTACACCGAGCGCTCCCCGCTGGCGCTGAGCACCGGCGCGACCAGCAGATCCGCGCCGAAGAAGTACTCGTGCGGATGGCGGTAGGCCTGAGCACCGTGCACGCCTTCGAGATACAGCGGCCGCAGGATCGGCACCGCATGCCGGTGTGCCTGCCAGGCGTAGGTGTACAGGTATGGGATCAGCTCGGTGTGCAGCGTGAAGTAGCGCCGCATCAGCGCCACACCGCGCGCCCCGTACGTCCAGGGCATGCGCAGGTTTCCTTCGAACGGATTTTCGTGCGCGCTGTGCATGCGCAAGATTGGGCTGAACGCGCCGAACTCGATCCAGCGTGCATACAACGAGAAGGGGATCTTCGCGCCGTGGAACCCGCCGATGTCGTCACTGATGTAATCGATCAGCTCATTGCCGCCGCGCGCAGAGAAGGCGACCTCGTAGGCGAGCACCGGCCACTGTGAATAGGTATCGCCAGTGAAGAATCCCGGGTAGCGTTCACTGCCCCAACCGCCGTAGCGCGACAGAATGAAGGCACGCCGCCCGGTCTCACGCTGCGTGGCGTCGTAGTACACCTCGTTGGTCCACAGTTGAGCATTCAGGCCCGGCATGCGCGCCGCGCCGCTGCCGCCGTCGACCCACCAGAAATCCACACCGCGGCGCAGCAGCGGGGCGTGCAGGTCGTGCATGAATACCCGTGCCTGCTCGTGGTCGGCCAGGTTGAAGCGGATCGCCGGCGGCGGTGGCGCGTTCTGGATCACGGTCGGGGCAAACATCAGGCCGCCGCCGTGCCCCGCGGACGTCACCCGCAGTGCGATCTGGTTCGTCTTACCCGGCTCGAGCGCGGCGGTGATATCCGCGTAGGTCGTGCGCCGCGGCCACCGCTCGTGGTGGTGCGGCACGCGATGGCCGTTGACGTAGAGCTCGTACGCGTGCGACACCCCGCCGAGATACAGATACAGATGCGGCGGCAGCTGGGCGGGCAGATGCACGGTTGCCCGGTACCAGCCAGTGCCATGTTCGCCGCGCAGCAGCTGCGAGCGCCACGTGTAGCCGACCCGCACCGGCTGCCAGCGCACCCGGCCGTGCTGGCCCGGGGTATACGGTCCGGCGCTGAACTGCCACAGGCCGGCCAGATCGACACGGAACGTCGGTTTCGGCGGCATCCGCCGGCCGAGATCGCGCAGCACTTCCGCGGCGTGACTGTCCTGATACGACAGGCCGCTCTCGCGGGTATTGGCGTAACCGGGATGATCGTTCAGAGCGAGCTTGAAGCCATGCTGGTGCAGCCAGCCCATGAACTGACGCGGATGCGGAATGAGCGGGCTCCAGTCGTAACCGCCCTGCCAGCCGTAGTTGTGCCAGCCGAAATCCAGCACCAGCGTATCGACCGGAATCCGCGCGCTGCGCAGGCGCGTCAGTTCACGCTCGAGGTGCTGCACGCCGTAGCGGCCAAAGGCCGGATTGCGCACCGCGGGGGATCCGGGGAAGTATTGGAAGTTCAGATCCGTCACCATCGGGCCGAGCACGTAGCGCGGGATCATGGGTACGGGCCCGCAGAGCTCGGCGTATTCGCGCAGCGCCCGCCGGTAGTGCCGCCCGTAGGCGAACAGATACCAATCCTGGTCGTGGGCGCTCTTGCGCGGATGGATCCAGGTATGCGCCGCATTCCACACCGGCGTGCCGCTGTCATTGATCAGGCCGTAACCGGCCCGGCTGAGCAGTCCCGGCTGGGCGCGCGCCAGCCGCACGTCGATGCCCGGGATGATGTCGTTGACCGGGCTCCCCCGAGCCCGCTTCCCGGGCGGCAGGTTCTGGCGACTGACATTGTCGAGCGAGTAGGTGAGCCCGCCGAGATTCTGCGGGTCGCGCTGCCCCGGAACCCAGCGGTGCACCGACGCACCGGCGCTCTTCCAGGACACCTGGAGATTCTTCGCGGTAAACGGCCCGGAGTGCATCCGATAGCGCACACTGAGCGGGCCCGTGGAAGCAATCATCCAGCCGCCGCTCTGCTCGACGGTCACGGAGACGGCGGGCCAGGTGCGCTTCTGCACCACGACCGAGGGCGCGTTGACGAAGTGGCCGTGCGGCGCATACTCCATCCGCACCAGCGTGGGGGTGAGGAATTCGAAGCGCGCCTTACCGGCGAGCACCACTGACCCGTGCTGGACCGGGCCGCGTGAACACGCCGCCAGCAGCAGCGTCGCGAGCACTGCGACCCCGGCGCCGCCGCGCCGCAGAACATCCCCAGTCGATCGTTGCGCCGGTGCGCTCATAACACTCTCCGTTTCAGCTGCACGCGGCCGTGCGCGCCACGCACGACCGTGATCTCGAGGCGCTGGCCCCGAAACTGCACCCCGCGCAGCGTCAGCGAGCGCCAACCGCGCGGCAAAACCGCAGTGTACGCGTCCACGAGGCCGCTGTGGCGGATCCGCAGACCCGTCAATGCGAAGATCAGACTTTGCAGATACGCACCTGAACCGGTGAGGAACGGCCCGACATTGTTGCTCGCCGTCTCGGTACGCACGTTGAACGGCGGCTTCAGCGTGCCGCCGCTCAGATACAGATCGAGACAACGGCCCGCCGCGGCGGCCCGGCCCACCATGTCCGCGGCGGCCACGCACGGCAGGATCCCCATGCTGACGTTGGCGAAATGCGCCAGCGGCGCGGGCCGCACCGCAACGGCGTAGTCACCCCGCCACAGAGCCAGCGGCAGGCGCAGATCGAGCGCCGGCAGGAACAGCAGCGGCAGCGGGCCGCCCCAGAACGCCGGGCCTGCGGCGGCGGCGAACGACCCCTGGTACGGCAGATGGTGCCCACCGCCCGGCGCGAGCGGAATGTCCATCCGCGCCGCCATGCGCTGCCAGTGCGGACCTGGCGCCACCCCGAGGGCGCGGGCGGCCGCAACGGCGATGCGCAGGGCGCGCACCGCGACCAGGTTGGTGTACGTGTCGTTGGGGATGTCCCCGTGCGACTCGGACACCGAGGTCACGTGCAGAATGTCGTACCGGCCGGTCTTGGCGTCGTACACCGCACGGCTGGCAAAGAAGCGCGCCACCGCACGGATCACCGGCCAGCCGCGCGTGCGCAGCCAGTGTCGATCGAGGGTCGTCAGGTAGTACTGCCACTGCGCAATGGCGATCTCGGCGTTGACGTGGATTTCGCTCAGCGAGAGTGCCCGGGCGGAGGCCGGTGTCTGGTCGCTGCCGTTGTACGGATCGGACTCCCAGGGGTACATCGCCCCGAGGTAGCCGAGCGCCCGGGCACGCACACGCGCGGCCTGCAGGGTGCGCTCGCGGAACGTCAACAGCGAACGGGCCCGCCGCGGGTGCAGCAGCAGCAGCGCCTGATACACCCAGGTGTCGCTGTCCCAGAACACATGTCCGGCATAGCAGAGCGTCAGACCGCAGGGACCGACCGCCCAGCCGGTGTCCGGACTGGTGTTCGCGAGCAGGTAGTACAGCGCCGAGTGCGCCACCTGCTGCGCCTTGCGGTCCCCCTCGATGCGGATGTCGGCCTGCCACAAGGTGCGCCACGCGGCGCGCTGCTGTTTCAGCAGCGCCGCAAAGCCGCGCGCACGCGCCGCTCGGACCCGCGCCAGATCGGCTGCGCTGCCGCCACCCCACCCGGCGCGCGACAGGCTCGCAAACTTGGTGAATGTGTACGTGTGCCCCCGCCGGACGTGCAGGGTCACCCGCAATGCGAGGCGGCCGGGGCCACGGCGCCCGGTGACCGAGCGCAGCAGCGCGTGCCGCGGCAGCGCGACCGCCGCGGCCATCGCGATCGGCAGGCTGTTGGCGGCGCGGCCCGCGAGCCACAGGGTATGGGCAGCGGCCGAGAGACCGGTGCGGCTCACGGCGACCGTGCCCGGATACCAGAGCGCGGCACGGTCGGGCGTGGCCGGCGCGCGCGGTGTCAACGTCAATCCGTGGGCGGCCAGCGCCTGGTTCACCTGCGCTCCGGTGAGACGCCCGAGCGCGAAGCGCGGCGAATGCGGCGGCCAGAGGGTGAGCGGGAAATCGAGCGCAACCCGGCCACTGAAGTTCGGCGTGATGCTCAGCCGGATCACCCCCAAGTGTGTCTCGCGCTGGCTGAGGAAGCTGACGACCGTGATCGTCGTGACCCGCGTCCCGGCGATGTAGCGGTAGCGCGTCGTCAGGACGGCATCGTGCAGATCGAGGGTCTGGTGATAGTCGCGAAAGCGCGTCGCATTCAACGCGCTGCGGTCCATCCAGTCCAACTCGCCCGCAGCTGGCTGCGGGTCGTAATCGATCCCGTTCCACCCCGGTAGCAGTGCCGGACGGGCCATGTCCCCGGGGGTGCGGTCCATGAGCCCGACCATGTAGGTTTGTGTGGCGCGGGTCCCGCGCCGGGCCGTCAGGGTCGCGAGCATGCCGTTGCCCAGCATGCCGGGAAAATAGTCCGCGAGTCCCGCGGCATCCACGCGCAGGCGAAAGTCGCCGGCTGCGTGCGCCGGCAGACCCGCCGCCGCGCACAGCGCCGCCCCGAGTACCGCCGCAACGCGGGCCGTTGCGTACCCGAGGCCGGCGCGAGTCACGCTCAGTGCGTCCCGGCCACGGCGCGGTGCGCCGGGCGCATCAGCCCGGCAGGCGGCCGCACCGCCAGATACACCGTACTCCAGAGTTGTGCGGCGTCGGCTTCAGAGGCGTCGGCGCTCGCCGAGCCGAACGGACGAATGTGGTAATGGCCCGCGCTGTACGTCCAGGACCACAGTTCACTGTTGGCCATCGAGTGCGTCGCGTCGATCACCCGCCACAATGCCCGTTCGGCATTTTGCAGGTGCACGGGCACGGCCGGCGGCAGATCCCTGCGGCGCGGTTGGCGTCCGAGGCCGGCCGCCAGCAGCGCCTGCTGCCAGGACCAGACCACCGTGCCGTGATAGGCGTTGCGGGTAAATTCGGCCGCAAGCGCGTGCGGCGCGAAGGCGGGATTGGCCACCACCAGACCGGCGCCCGTCAGTAGCCCGGCCGGGAACGGCCGCATCACGGTCGCCACCAGTCTCTGAAGCGTCAGGGGAGCGGGTTTTTCAAACAGCAGGACGTAGCCGACATCCGACTGCATCACCGGAACCGGGCGTCCCGAGCGCCGCAGCGAGAGCGCCGGGAAGGACACCGGACCACGACCGAGCGAGGTCACGGCCGCACGCGCGGGAACGCCGTCGACGGCGGCATACGCCCTGACGTCTCGCACCGCCGCCGCGTGCGCCACCGTCACCGTGAACAGCCGTGAGGCGCGCTCGCTCCAGACCTGAGCCATGCGGGCCGCCTGCGCGAACTGGGGCCGCTCGGCAGCGGTGAGATAGGGGTTGAGCAGCCCGCTCGCGTACAGCCGCGCGATGGAATCCAGCGCGGCCGGAACGAGTGCGGCGTTGACGTCGTACGGGTAGTAACCACCACCGAGACCGGTGTTGCTGTCACGCCAGTCACCGACCGGAACGCCGGGCTTCAGACCGATCAGATGCGCGCGGACCGGATCGTGCGCGAACGGCGCGGCGCTCGCGAGCACGAACTGCAGGTTGCGCACCAGCGCCGCGCCGTGTGTGCCTCGGCGCTCCTCGGGCCCACCCACCGGTGCGGCCAGAAAGGACGCTGCGTGATCGCGCTCGCGCGGATTGAGCAGCCACGCCGCAGCATCCGGCGCGAGCATGTAATTCTCGTCAATCATGAGATAGGTGTAGCTCGGCGCGGCCGAGCGCACTCCTCGCTTGAGGTTCTCGAGCACG
>JAPTUI010000003.1 GCA_028067895.1 Pseudomonadota bacterium
CTTCTCGGGGGGGCCGAAGCGCAGCTCCACTTGGTGCATGGTCTGGCTGCGGTGGGGGTGGGGGACGGTGGTGGGTGCAACGTGCAGCTGGCCATTGATGACCACGGTTTCGGCCGAGGCCGTGGCGTACACCGCGCAGGCCGCCAGCACTGCCAATAGAACTCGAGCGCGCATCGCAAGTCCTCCCGCGCCGGACTATACACCTCGTGCCGCTCGCTCCAAGGGCGGCGGCGCGCCGGAGGCGCAAAACTGTGACCCAGTCACCCGTCGCTCGGGCGAGCCGCGATCGTGCGCCGCCTCGCCCGAGCGCCCGGGCGGCGCACGCCTCGGGTGCGCCTTGGCTGCGATGCGCGCCACCCGGTGTTGCGCGCGCACACGCCGAGTGGCGCTTCATGGTTAAATTCACGGATGTTCCACCCGCTGTCACTGTTCGTCGGCCTGCGCTACGTGCGCGCCCGCTCGCACAAGTTTTTCGTCTCCTTCATCACCTGGACCTCGCTCGCCGGGGTGTGCGTGGGCGTCGCGGCGCTGATCGTCGTGCTCTCGGTGATGAACGGCTTCGAGGGTGACCTGCGCACCCGCCTGCTCGCCCTCGACGCCGATGCGCGCGTGGTGGTGAGCCCTTCGGTCGAAAGCGCCTCGCCGCCGCCGCCGGCGGTCTGGGCGCGCCTCGCGCGAGAGCTCCGCGACGTGCCCGGCGTCACGGGTGTGGCGCCGTTCGTGCAGTCGCAGGCGCTCGCGGTGCGCACGCCGCAAATGCTGCCGGTGCTGCTGCGAGGTGTCGATCCGGCGGCCGAGCCGCACGTGACGCGCCTGGCGCGCGTCAGTACGGCGGGGGCGCTGGCGGCACTGAAGCCGGGCGCCGACCGGGTGATTCTCGGGGAAGTGATCGCCGAGGAGTTGGGCCTCGGGCCCGGCGACCGGATCACGCTGCTGATTCCGGGGGTGAGTGCCGGCGGACTGCCGACCCCGACGCTGCACCGCTTCACCGTGGCCGGGGTGTTCTCGGTGGGCCTCGCCGACAGCGATGCGACCCTGGTGTACGGCAACATCGATGACGTGCGCGGACTGCTGCCCGGAGGCGGCCTCGACCAGGGATTGAGGGTGCGCTACCGCAATGCGCTCGATGCCCCGGCGATCACCGCGCGGGTGCGCGCACAGTTGCCGAAGGGCTTCTCGGTGATCGACTGGACCGAGGACAACGCGGCGTACTTTCGTGCCATCCGCATTGAGAAGACGATGATGTCGCTCATCTTGCTGCTGATCGTGGCGGTGGCCGCCTTCAACATCGTCGCCATGCTGGTGATGGTGGTGACCGACAAGCGCACCGATATTGCGATCTTGCGCACGCTCGGGGCATCTCCGGCGCGGGTGCTGGCCATCTTCCTCATCCAGGGTCTGACCATAGGCTGGCTCGGCGTCGGCCTCGGCGTCGGCCTCGGACTCACCCTGGCATTTCACGTCAATGCGGTGGCGAGTTTCCTCGAGCACACCTTCGGCTTTCAGATCTTCAACTCCAGCGTCTACTACATCACCACCATCCCGTCGGTGGTCAGCTGGAGCAATGTGACCGTGATAGGTCTCGCGGCGCTCGCGCTGACGGCGGCCGCGACGGTCTATCCGGCCGTGCGCGCCGCGCGCATCGCGCCGGCCGAAGCGCTGCGCTACGAGTGAGGCGCGGATGTTCAACAGCTATGAATGGTTGATCGGCACTCGCCACCTGCGCTCGACCCACCGGCGCGGCTTCGTGTCGTTCGTCGCCGTCATGTCGGTGTGCGGTCTGGCGCTCGGCGTCGCGACGCTGATCGTGGTGCTCTCGGTGATGAACGGCTTTCAGCGCGAACTGCGCAGCCGCATCCTCGATGTGACCGCGGATGCGACCCTCATGGGGTTGCGCGGCTCGATCGGGGATTGGCGCGCCGTTGAGCAGCGGGTGCGCACCGAGCCGCACGTGCGGGCCGTCTCGCCCTACGTGCAGCAGCAGGCACTGCTGACGCATGGACGGTACATCGCCGGGGCGGCGGTGCGCGGCATCGAGCCGGCGCAGGAGACGCACGTGACCGCTCTGGCGCGGCACTTGGAGCGCGGGGATCTCGCCGACCTGCGTCCGGGCGGCTACCGGGTGATCCTCGGGGTGGATCTGGCCCGCGCGCTGCACGTGCAGGTCGGCCAGTCGGTGGTGCTCATCGCCCCGGAGGGCATTGCGACGCCCGCCGGACTGATGCCGCGCATGCGGCGCTTCCAGGTCGCCGGACTGTTCCACTCCGGGATGTATCAGTACGACCGGGAGCTCGCCCTGGTGAACCTGACCGATGCGGCGCGTCTGTTCGCCCTCGGAGCGGGGCGCGTGACTGGATTGCGCATGAAGCTCTCCGATCCCTGGCAGGCGCCGACCACGGTGCGCCGCATCGCGTACTCCCTCGGCGGCGCCGGCTACTACGTCAGCGACTGGACCGATCACCTGGCCAACTTCTTTCGTTCCATCCAGATCACCAAATCGATGATGTTCATCATCCTCTCGATGATCGTGGGCGTTGCGGCTTTCAACATCGTGGCGACTCTGGTGATGATCGTGAAGGAGAAGCAATCCGACATCGCGATCCTGCGCACGCTAGGCGCCGAGCCGCGCAACATCCTGGCGGTGTTCGCCATACAGGGACTGCTGATCGGGGCGGCCGGCACGCTGCTCGGCGCAGGGCTTGGAATCCTCATTGCCCATCATTTGCAGAGTCTGGTCGGGGCGCTCGAGCGGCTGCTGCACACTCAGTTTCTCAATCCGAAGGTGTATTACATGAGCGAGCTTCCCGCGTACGTCGAGGGACCCGACGTGTTGCGCGTGTGCGCCGTGGCGTTCCTGCTGTGTGCGCTCGCGACGATCTATCCGGCGTGGCGTGCCGCGCGGACCGCGCCGGCCGAGGCGCTGCGCCATGAGTGAGGCGGTGCTCGAAGCCCGCGACGTGCAGCGCAGCTTCGTGGAGGGTTCGACGCGCCTTGAGGTGCTCACGGGCGTGGCCATCGAGGTACGCACGGCAGAGCGGCTCGCCATCATCGGGGCCTCCGGTTCGGGCAAGACCACGCTGCTGCAGATTCTCGGCGGACTGGATCGGCCGAGTCACGGGCAGGTGCTGATCGACGGACGGGACATCCACGCGCTCAGCGAGCGCGAGCGCGCCATGCTGCGCAACCGCACGCTCGGTTTCGTCTACCAGTTCCACCACCTGCTGCCGGAGTTCTCGGCGCTCGAGAATGTGGCGATGCCGTTGCTGGTGCGGCGCGAGAAGGTGGCCGAGGCGCGCCGCCAGGCGCGCGAACTGCTCGAGCGGGTCGGGCTCGGCGGTCGCCTGACGCACCGGCCGCATCAGCTCTCCGGCGGGGAGCGCCAGCGGGCCGCCGTGGCGCGCGCCTTAGTGACTCAGCCGAAGATCGTGCTGGCCGATGAGCCGACCGGGAACCTCGACGGCGCCAATGCGCGCGCGGTCTTCGAGCTGATGCTCGAGCTGAATCGTGAGCGGGGCACGAGCCTGGTCGTGGTGACCCACGATCCACACCTCGCCGGGCGCATGGATCGGGTCTACGAGCTGCAGGGCGGGCGGTTGCTTGCGCAGGAGCGCATTACGGCGACGTCGCCCAGTGTCGAGCCCGGTAGCGGCGCATGACCTCCCAGCGCCACAGGAACTCCAGCGCACACCAGCCGGCCAGCGCCGCCACCACGGAGCACACCAGGCAGCCGAGCAGGAACGGCCGCCACAGCGGACCGAGCCCGTACTGCAGCCACTGCCAGCTCAGCTGGAAGGCGAAGTGACCCGGAGGCGTATCGA
>JAPTUI010000465.1 GCA_028067895.1 Pseudomonadota bacterium
ATTGCGCCCTTCCGCGTCCTTGCGGTTGACCCACCATGTGAAGTTCAGCATCAGCTTGTGAAAGACGCGCTCTAGGAACGCGAGATCGCCCTTGCCTCTGCGATGATTGCGGTCCATCTGATACACGCGCCAGGTCGCCCAGGCATGCACAGGCGGATTGACGTCGCCAAAAGCCCATTCGTAGGCGGGAATCTGTCCGTTCGGGTGCATGTACCACTCGCGCGTCAGCAATACGAGCTGTTCCTTGGCGAATTCCGGATCGATGAGCGCGAGCGACACGGTGTGAAAAGCGAGATCCCAGGCGGCATACCACGGATACTCCCATTTGTCCGGCATCGAGATGATGTCGGCGTTGTTCAGGTGCATCCATTCCCGATTCCGGCCGTATCGCCGTTGACCCGGCGGCGGAATCTGTGCGGAGTCGCCGTTGATCCATTCGGGTATGTCGAAGTAGAAATACTGCTTGCTCCAGATCATTCCGGCGAGCGCCTGACGCTGCACGTGCCGTACGTCCGCGTCGCTGATATCCCGCTGCAGCCCCGCGTAGAACTCGTCGGCATCGGCGGCACGCTGGTTCATGATGCGATTGAAGTCCACAAGGGGCCTGCGCAGCGCCGTCCGCGACAGCCGCACCTGGACGCTGACGGTACCGTGCGCCGGCACGTTGAAGCGAAAGTGCGCCGCCGCCTTCGTGCCCGCCGGCTGGGCCGCGATCGCGTCCGCCCGGCCTTCGATCAGGTACTCATGAAACGCGTCCTTGAACGGACCCCTGCCCGCGGCCGCATAGAGCCTGCACACATTGGTTTCGTTCTCGGTGAAGAGCCAGCGTCCAGCCGCATCACCGGTGCTGCCGACGTGGCCATGGTAGACGCCCAATTGCTCGTGTGTGGCGATGAGCATACCGTTGCGTGCACGCAGGCCTGGCTTCAGACGTCCTGGCTTCCAACTCCATGTGTTGCGAAAAACGAACTGCGGAAGGATGTGCAGCGGTGCGGCCGCTGCACCGCGGTTGTGGACCGTGATGCGCATCAACACATCGTCAACCTGGGCTTGCGCGTACTCGACGACGACGTCGAAATAGCGATCGTCGTCAAAAACACCAGTGTCGAGCAGTTCATATTCTGGAGCGTCGCCGGCGCGGCGTCGGCGGTTCTCAGCGACGAGGTCGGCATACGGAAAGGCCGCCTGCGGATATTTGTAGAGCATCTTCAGATATGAATGCGTTGGCGTGGCATCCAGATAGTAGTAAAGCTCCTTGACGTCCTCGCCGTGATTTCCTTCGCCGTTGGTCAGCCCAAACAGGCGCTCCTTCAAGATCGGGTCGCGCTCATTCCACAACGCGAGCGACAGGCACAGCGTCTGCGTGTCGTCCGAGAACCCCGCAAGGCCGTCTTCGCCCCAGCGATAGGCGCGGCTACGGGCGTGGTCGTGCGGGAAATAGTTCCAGGCGTCGCCATGCGGGCTGTAGTCCTCGCGCACCGTGCCCCATTGGCGTTCACTCAGATAGGGCCCCCATTTCTTCCAGCCCGGTGGGGCCGAGGCGCACTCGGTGAGACGCTTCTGTTCCGTCGTCATCGTCATCATCCTTTTGCGGCGGAGCCGCGCGAAATCTCGTACCAAGCTCGCAGCACTTCGGCCACCCCCCAAGCCTGTGCGAAGCAGCCGCGAGGTGCAAATGGCGGATCGCCATCCATGATCTCACTGACTTGACCCACACAGGCCTCGGCGAGGTGCGCGGGCATGGAACGTAGCAGATCGAGCGCCGCGGCAGCATCCTGGTGCACGCGAAAGTGCGCGGTCGCAAGCGGTCCCACCAGCCAGCTCCACACGGTGCCCTGGTGATAGGCGGCATCACGCTCCACAGGACCGCCGCCGTAGCGGCCAACGTAGCGGCTGTCGCCAGGTGCGAGCGAGCGCAGGCCGACCGGAGTCCACAGCTCCGTGAGGCAAACGTCGAGCACGCACCGCGCCTTCTCGCCGGTCAGGAGCGCATGGGGCAGGGACAGCGCGAAAATCTGATTTGGCCACAGGCTTGCGTCCCGCCGCCGCCCGCCCGGGTCGGCATCGCCCTCCAGGCCGTCGATGACGTCGTACAAATACCCGCCGGCACCGAACCAGAAAGACGGCTCAAAGCTCGCCTGAATGCGATTCGCGAGCGCAGTGTAGTTGACCCGGTGCTGTGTATGATCCAGATCCGCCGCCAGATCGCGCAGGATGGATACGGCATTGAACCACAATGCGTTGATTTCCACCGGCTTACCGATGCGCGGCGTGACCACCCGATCCCGGATTTTTGCATCCATCCAGGTCAACTGCACGCCCGCCTCGCCGGCACGCAGCAGCGCGTCCGCCGGATCCATGACGATCCCGAAGCGCGTGCCGCGGACATGCCAATCCACGATTTCTTTGAGGGCGGGATAGATCTCGGTTGAGAATTCGCGATCGCCGCTCGTGCGCAGGTACTCATGCACCGCCACGAAAAACCAAAGGCTCGCATCGACGGTGTTGTATTCCGGCAGATCGCCGGCATCGGGGAAGCGATTCGGCAGCATACCCTGGTTGACGAATTTCGCGAACGTACGCAGCACGCTCGCCGCAATCTCCGGACGTCCCGTGGCGAGCGTCAGACCGGGCAGCGCAATCATGGTGTCACGACCCCAGTCGCTGAACCAAGGGTAGCCAGCGATGACGGTCATGCCGAGCCGCTGGCCCGCCGGATCGCGCCGCTCCACGATGAACTGATCGGCGGCGAGCGCGAGCCGGTCGATGCTCGGGAATTCGACGCGCGACGCAGCCATGCAAACTCTGTCGAATCGCTTGACCAGCTCGGCCTGCCGCCTCATTTCCGCCGCGAGCGCGCCGGCCGCGGGCATCAATTCGTGCGCCTCGGCGCTCAAAATCATAGATCGGGACTCCCCGGGTGCGAGTTCGAATTCGAAACGGGCGGGGCGCAGTAGATCCTCCGCCTCATCGAGTCCCCGGGCACGTTCTTCGCGGTGCTTGAAATTCCAGTAGGTGACGGGACTGATCCGTACCGTCGCGCCCGCGCTCAGCAGTCGATAGGGTTGCGCACCTCGGTGCGCGTGAACCACGACTCCATCCGCGACGGGATCAATTTCAAAGTGGCGCTCGCCGCGCAATTGCCAGTGATAATCGCGATAGGTGCACAGCGGATCCATCACCACGCGCAAAACCTTTCCGCCACCAATGCGCGTGAACTGCACGTATGTCGTGTTTTCACCGTGATGCATCCACAGCCGCTGCTCCAGCCGGGCATCGGCGACGAGCCACGTCCATACCGGAATGAGCCCCTCAAGGCGGAAGGACTCAAGGTGGCAATAACCGTGCGGGTCGATCGTTCCGTCTACGAATTCGTTGGTAGCGAGCTGCAACCACGAATCCCCGTACAGGACCGTGACGTCGAGCTTCGCAACCAAGGCCACGCGCTCGACCGGCGGGTGCAGCGCCGCGAACAGCAGCCCGTGATAACGCCGCGTGTTGACGAAGCTCAAGGTACCCGCGGCGAATCCACCGATGCCATTGGTGACCAGCCACTCGCGGTGCCGGGTCGCATCGAAGCCGCCCAGCGCATCGCGGCCTAATTCGATGGCGGCGGGAACATGTCCCGGGTCATCTGCAAATCCGTGGCCGCTCACAGTCCACTCACCGCACGGATGTCCGTTCCGAGCCGCGCATGCTGCTCTGCTAGTGTAGTGCTTCATTCTGTTTGGAACTTAAGCGGCTATTTGCACGAATGACCTTTTGCAAGATATCGCGAGCGCTCTTGGTCCAAATGAATGGCTTGGGA
>JAPTUI010000303.1 GCA_028067895.1 Pseudomonadota bacterium
GCAGACGCTGCACCAGGTCGGCGCCGCCGTGATGGCCGACACCTCGGGATTTGCAGCCCCCCCGGTGATGTTCATGGCCTCAGATCACGCCGACGCAAAGGCGACCGTCGCGGGCCTGCTGGCCGATCTCGGCTTCGAACCCCTCGACGCCGGCAACCTGATCCAATCGCGCTACCTCGAACCGTACGCGATGGTCTGGATCAACCAGACGCTCTACCAGGGCAAGAGCCTCCCGTGGGCGTTCAGCGCACTCACACGCGCGGCGCGATCCGCCTAGACGCATGGCACGACAATGACCGAACATGTACATGGGGATGCCTGAGCTGTTGCACGCGTGACCAGGCATGCACCAGACCGAGCTGCTGTTGAGCGATCAGGACCGTCCGGATTCGGATGATTATCGTGTCAGGTCCCTACATCGAGGGCGAAAGTTCAATCGGACGCACATTCTGGCGGCGCTCGATCGGAAGATTCAGAAACCGGCGATCTGCATCGACGAGGCGCACTCGCAAGCGCTGCGGGAGACGCACCGTCCAGGCCTATCCGGTGCGTCCAGTGGGCCCGCGCCTTTAGGCAATCCCCGAAACCTCCAGCGCACCTCGGGCCGTTCACTGGCGCAATGCCCGCGCATCTCTCCTGATTTTTCTGCCCGGTCCCACTCGCGCTCCGTTCGTCAGTCCTCCATTCCACGAACCACTTACAAAATTCCATCAATCGGCTCTGGGCCCCACAGCTTTGACGCCGAACCCCCGGGTCAAACGCCAAAACTCTGGCGACAAACGCACCACTGCAGCTATTTTACGGTCGTCTTGTCCATTGGCGGACAACGATAGGCAATGCCCTCTATGGGTTCGTTGAAAATTCTCTTTGTAATAAAACCCGCATTACCACCAAGCCCGACCACTCGATTGCGAAACACAGCCTTTGCCATTGAAACCGACTCATTCGGCAGTGGCGCAATATTCCCCACTGGCGTACAGCCTGACACACTCGCGGCGTCAGAAGTGAGCCGCACTTGGTCAGCTCCAGGCGCCGGCACCACAGTTACGCAACCCATCGCCGCAATGATGAACGAACACGCAATCAGACCACCGAACATTCGCGAGACAGAAGCTCGCTTCACACTCACTTTCGCCCAAAGGCAGTCTTCCGCCTCGTATACACAATCATTGTCCCTCAGCATACCATTTTCTCCACTTGTATATCCTCGCAGACACAGCCCGTCACGTTGACGCATCACTTCCGCCACGTCGCAACTCAAATTTACAAGATAATGCGCAATATACCCCGAGACATATGATTCCAACCTCTTGCGGGTGCACGACAATCAACCACACACAGCGACAATATCGAATCGGGCGTTGGATTAGCACCGATGCTTAGAGCGACACCCTCAGTTCACGGGACAAAAGCAGTGCAGTTCTTTTCGTCAGCCATTGGTGCGCAAACCCGTTCCAGACCTTGGGTTACGCAGTCGATGTTTCGAGTGACACACACAGTGCCAGGGGAGCGGCGATTCGTTCCACGCCATCCGTGGTAACGCGCCTAAAGAAATGAATCAAGCAATGACGATGACCGGCTGGTTGAGTTTCGCGAAGCGAGCGAATCGCCCCCTTAACGGAATGTGAGTTGCGACTTGGCGCATCAGAGCAGGGAAATAATCTCATGCGACGCGACTGCAGATGCGGCTCAATATTGTCGGCGTCATGCCGGTCATGTGCTTTATCGTGCGCTCGAGAGCGCGGTCGCACATCACCTTGAAAATTAGTTACCCCGAGAGCCATCATGGCCTCCTCGTGCCGACGGTGAATTTCCCACTCTACTGTTGGATTTTGCGATCCCGGCTGCCCGAGATGCCCTTCCCGCACGTCATCCATTCCATATTTCTCTGTTTGTTAGAACACATGTCCTGCGGTTCTTCTTATCGTCACACTATCAACACTATCACGAAATGTTCCGGCACGCCACTTGTATGGGCTCTACTCCGAAACTCCCGACGTCAGGCGTTCTTTTGCTCATGCGACCCCGACCACCCGAAGAGTTCCGAAGTCATTTGCCCGCCTGACATATCAGCAGCATCGAATAGACATTCATACCTCAGGACGCAGATCGGACACTTCGTCAATATGGCATTTGGCAATTAACGTGTCGCGCTCCCTCTCCGGGAAAGCTGGAGGTCGCTCTTTCGACTAATGCTGCGCAGCGAGCGCCTCGAGCGCCGCACGCGCGAGTAGCGGCTCCTCGGCCACACACAGCGTCCAGACCGCCATCGAACTCTGCTCGGCGCTGATGCGCCCTTCCCGTCCGACGGCCGACTCGTTCGCGGCCGCGTCGAGCTGCACGCCTGCGAAGCGTAGTCCGCTGAGGACCCGCGCACGGATCTGCGGCACGTGCTCGCCGACGCCACCACCGAACACGATGCCGTCACACCCGCCGAGCACCGTGAGGTACGCACCGATGTACTTGCGGATGCGGTAACAGTACAGATCGAGGGCACGCTCGGACTGCTCCCCGCCCGCGCCGAGCAGTTCGCTCGGGCTGCTGTGCCCCGCGAGCCCCAACAGGCCCGACTCGCGGTTGAATGACTCGATCAGCCGCGCCGGTGACACGCCGCACCGCTCGGCCAGATACGGCACGACCGCCGCATCGATGTCGCCGCAGCGGCTCGCCATCACCAGCCCCTCGAGCGGTGAGAAGCCCATCGAGGTGTCGAGTGGCCCCTCCGGGCCGCGCGCCGTGATCGAGCAGCCGCCGCCGAGCTGCAGACTGATCAGACGCCCGCCGCGCTCGAGTGCGGGCGCGAGCTCGCACCAGCGACGCCACATGGCCTCATGCGCAAGTCCGTGGAACCCGTAGCGGCGTACGCCGACGTCCCAGCCGAGCGAGGGCGGTACGGCATACTCCGCGGCCACGCGCGGCAACGATGCGAAATAGGCCGTGTCGAACGCCGCCACCTGCACGACGGATCCATCGCACAATGCCCGCGCCGCATCGATCCAGCGCAGCGCCAGCGGGTTGTGCAGCGGCGCCAGTGCGGCCAGCTCACCAATGCCCGCACGGACGGCATCATCGATCCGTACCGGGTGCGTGAACCGGTCCGCGCCATGCACCACCCGATGCACGAGCGCGGCCGGCGGACCCGGCAGCTGCGCGAGAAAGGCGCGCAGCTCCTGCGCCGGCTCGAGGTGGGTGCCCTCGTGATGCACCGCCGCGAGGCGGTGCAGCTGCGCATCAGCGGGCGTCGACCCGGCGCTCACTTCGAACGCGGCAAGCTTGATCGACGTCGAGCCGCTGTTGACCGTAACGAGACGCATCCGGCCGGGCACTCAGGCGCGCGCCGCAGACCCGTCGGGCCACTTCCAGTCTGCCACCAGCGGCATGTCGCGGCCGTGACGGCGGATGTACGCGGCATGCTCAATCAACAGCCGCCGGGTGCGTTCTTTCAAATGGGCGCCGCGATCCCCGAGCTGCGGCAGCCGGTCAATCGCATCCTGCACCAGATGGAAGCGGTCCATGTCGTTGAGTACGGTCATGTCGAACGGCGTGGTGATGGTTCCCTCCTCCTTGTAGCCGCGTACGTGCAGACCGGCGTTGTTGTGACGCCGGTAGGTCAGACGATGGATCAACCAGGGATACCCATGGAAGGCGAAGATCACCGGCTTATCCCGGGTGAACAGCGAATCGAAGTCCGCATCGCTCAGTCCGTGCGGATGCTCGCTGCTTGGCTGCAGCCGCATCAGATCGACGACGTTGACGACCCGGATCTTCAAATCCGGGAGCCCCTCGCGCAGCATGGCCACCG
>JAPTUI010000381.1 GCA_028067895.1 Pseudomonadota bacterium
CCCATCATGCCGGTCTCGCCGACCGAGAACGGCGGGAAATTGTAGTGCAGCATGAACGGTTCACGCCGCTCGCCCTCGAGCGCATCGATGATCTGCGCATCGCGGGTAGTGCCGAGCGTCGTGACCACGAGCGCCTGCGTCTCGCCGCGGGTGAACAGCGCCGAGCCGTGGGTACGCGGCAGCACGCCGACCTTCACCGTGATCGGACGCACCGTGGTGCAGTCGCGCCCGTCGATGCGCGGTTCACCGTTGAGGATGCGCTGGCGCACGATGTCGCTCTCGAGCTTAAACAGCGCCGTGTCGACCTGATCGGCACTCCACTGCGCGCCTTCGCCTTCGGCGAGCGCCGCGATGGTCTCGCGCTTGATCTCCCCGACGCGGGTGTAGCGCTGCTGCTTCTCGGTGATGGTGTAGGCCTGGGCGAGCGCCTCGCGGGCCTTGCCGGCGACGACGGTGGCGAGCTCGGCACTCTCAGCTGGCGCCTGCCACTCCCAGCGCGGCTTGCCGGCCTCGCGGGCGAGCTCGCGGATCGCGCCGATCGCAGTCTGCATCTGCTGGTGGCCGAACACCACCGCGCCGAGCATCTGTTCCTCGGTGAGGCCCTTGGCCTCGGACTCGACCATCAGCACGCCCTTCTCGGTGCCGGCGACCACCAGGTGCAGCTGCGACTCGGCGAGCTCGGCAAGTGTCGGGTTCAACACGTACGCGCCGTTCTTCCAGCCGACGCGCGCGGCGCCGACCGGACCGTTGAACGGAATGCCCGACAGCGCCAGCGCCGCGGAGGCCCCGAGCAGCGAGGCGATATCCGGATCGATCTGCGGGTCGAGCGAGACCACCGTCGCGACGACCTGCACATCGTTGAAGAAACCGTCCGGGAAGAGCGGACGGATCGGACGGTCGATCAGACGCGAGGTCAGCGTCTCCTTCTCGCTCGGCCGACCCTCACGCTTGAAGAATCCGCCCGGGATGCGCCCGGCGGCATAGGTCTTCTCGACGTAGTTGACGGTCAAGGGCAGGAAATCGCGACCCGCGGCCGGCTTCTTCTGCGCACAGACCGTGACCAACACCACCGTGTCGCCCATGGAAACGCGCACCGCGCCGTCGGCCTGACGGGCCAGTTCGCCGGTGTCCAGCGTGACCGTGTGGGAGCCGTATTGAAATGACTTGCTGACGCTCAAGGTCCAGTCCTCGAATTGCAAAAGGGTTCAGCGGCAAACACCAGGCTCGAAAATAACGAAGGGCCGCAGTGACTGCGGCCCTCTCTGGTGTTCGTTCAGCGGCGCAGTCCCAGGCGCTCGACCAATTGCTGGTAGGTCTGCGGCTGGGTCGCCTTGAGGTAATCGAGGAGCTTGCGGCGCTGATTGACGAGCTTCACCAGCCCGCGCCGCGAGGCGTGATCGCCCTTGTGCGCGCTGAAGTGCTCGCCCAGGCCATTGATGCGCTCGGAGAGCAGCGCAACCTGAACCTCGGGGGATCCGGTATCCGCAGGTCCGCGCTGGTATTGCGTCAGAATCCCGCTCTTTTTCTCGCTGGTTAAAGCCATTGCACGACGGTCCTAAGTAACTGTATCAGATGCCCGTTTAAGGAAGCCCGCAATTTTACCCGTGGAGGGCCCTTCGCCACAAGGTCGCCGCTGCGATATGCTCCGGCCATGAACATTCGACCGCTATCTCTGCTCGTTCTCGGCGGTGCGCTGCTGCTCGGCGGCTGCGCGGCCGGGCCAGCCCCTCAGGGGGGACGCGTCGCCGCGCAGCCGCCCTGCGCCGGGGGCGCCGAGGCACCTGGGCACCGCCCGTCCTGCTCGCCGTTCGCGCGCCGCTACAGCGCGCGCGAGCTGCGCCAGACCGGGCACGTGAATGCCGCTCGCGCGCTCGCGGCGCTCGATCCGGCCGTGACCGCCCAGGGACCCTAGAGGGACGCCCGCGCCCGCACGTCCCGGTGCGCATCCCCGCTACGGGCCCGTTCAGTCCGGCTGCGCCTCGGCGGCCAGAAGGCGGCGGGGACGCACGGCGCCCCCGGCGAGTTCGCCGATCCCCATGAACGCACCGCGCTCGTCGTACAGGCGTGCCTTGCCGGACGCCTCGTGACCGACCGGTACCGCCTGCCCGTGGCGCACGCGATCCGCCTGCGCGGCATCGAGGCGCACGGCGGCCAGGTGCCCGAGCGGCCGGTCAGCCGCCAGCAACAGGCCCGACCGTGTCTCGGCGTCGGCTGCCTCAAGGGCGTCCAGGGCGTGCATCGGTTCGCGCTCGAACGGCGCCACCCACTCGCGACGCAGCAGCACCACATGCCCGCAGGTACCGAGCGCGCCGGCGATGTCCTCGGCGAGCACGCGCACGTAGGTGCCTTTGGAGCACTCCACGGTCAGCTCCAGCCGCTGCGCACTCGCCTGCCGCAGCGTCAGCTCGTGGATGTCGATGGGACGAGCCTCGCGCTCGACGGTCATCCCGGCACGGGCGAGCGCGTAGAGCGGTCGCCCGTCGCGCTTCAGCGCCGAGTACATCGGCGGCACCTGGCGCTGCGGCCCGCGCAGTCCGACGAGCGCTGCCTCGAGCGCCTCGGGGTCGAGCGGTGGCACGGGCGCCTGCTCGATCACCGCCCCTTCGACGTCACCGGTGGCCGTGCGCGTCCCGAGGGCGATGGCGAAGCGGTAGCGCTTGCGGCTCGAGAGAATCTCCCCGGCAATCTTGGTCGCCTCATCGAGGCAGATCGGCAGCATGCCGGTGGCGAGTGGATCGAGGCTGCCGGCATGACCGGCCTTGGCCGCCCCGAAGAGCCGGCGCACGCGCTGCAGCGCGGCATTCGACGAGAGCCCCAGGGGCTTGTCGAGGAGCACGATCCCGCTGGGCATCAGCTCAGTGCTTAGCCTGATCTTCGGCGCGCGCCCGATCGATCAATCCGGTGAGCTCGGCGGCCTTCTCGGCGGTGTCATCGAGCAGGAACTCCAGCCGCGGCGCATGCCGCAGGCCGAGCTCGCGCCCGACTTGGCCACGCAGAAAGCCCCCGGCGTGCGTCAGCCCTCGCAGCACCTCTTCGGACGGGTGCTGCGAGGCGAACGGTGCGACGTAAATGCGCGCCACGCTCATGTCCGGCAACAGGCGCACCGCGGTGACGGTGACGCTGCCGACGCGCGGGTCCTTGACCTCGCGCGCGATCAGCCCCGCCAGCAC
This sequence comes from Pseudomonadota bacterium, assembly GCA_028067895.1. Lineage (GTDB taxonomy): Bacteria > Pseudomonadota > Gammaproteobacteria > Steroidobacterales > Steroidobacteraceae > 13-2-20CM-66-19. The sequence continues at coordinate 3,171 of JAPTUI010000381.1, forward strand.
CCGCTGCAGCTGCGACTCGATCCTGCGGACTCTGGGGCTGGCCGAGCTCATTACAGCGTCCGGGCCACCTCGACGCGCGCGAAGCACTCGATCTGATCCCCGACGCGCACGTCCTGGTAGTTCTTCACGCCGATGCCGCACTCGGTGCCGGCCCGCACCTCGCCGACGTCGTCCTTGAAGCGGCGCAGCGACTCGAGCGCCCCTTCGAAGATCACTACATTGTCGCGCAGCACGCGGATCGGGTTGTTGCGCTTCACGGCCCCTTCGGTCACCAGACACCCGGCGACCACGCCGAACTTGCTCGAGCGGAACACGTCGCGCACCTGCGCCACGCCCAGGATCTGCTCCTTGATCTCCGGCTGCAGCAGGCCGGTCATCATCTGGCGCACATCGTCGATGACTTCGTAGATGATGCTGTAGTAGCGCACCTCGACGCCGGTTTCCTTCATCGCATCGCGAGCCCCGGAGTCGGCGCGCACGTTGAAGCCGATGATCAGCGCCTTGGAGGCCGCCGCGAGCTGCACGTCCGAGACGGTGATACCGCCGAGACCGCTCGCAATCAGCTTGACCTGCACTTCATCCGTGGAGAGTTTGCCGAGCGCCTCCCGC
>JAPTUI010000186.1 GCA_028067895.1 Pseudomonadota bacterium
TCGGGATAGAAGCGCTGCGTCCAATCCAGATGTCGAAAGCGGATGCTCTGACGGTGTTCGCCAAGGCGCGAAGCGCCTTCGACACGCCGCAGTGGATCGATTTGCTGTTGCGCTCCATCGGCATCGAGGCCGAAGCGCTGGACGAACGCGCCAGGCGCGTAGCCTTGTTGCGCATGGTTCCGTTCGTGGAGCGCAACTATAATTTGGTGGAGCTCGGGCCTCGCGGTACCGGCAAGAGTCACCTGTTCCAGCAGATCTCTCCGTACGCGCACCTGATTTCCGGCGGCAAGGCCACCGTGGCCAAGATGTTCGTCAACAACGCCACGGGGCAGCGTGGCCTGGTGTGCCAGTACGACGTGGTGTGCTTCGATGAGGTATCGGGCATCTCCTTCGATCAGAAGGATGGCGTCAATATCATGAAGGGCTACATGGCTGCCGGGCAATTCAGCCGGGGCAAGGACAATATCCGCGCGGACGGTAGCCTCGTCATGGTAGGCAATCTGGACGTCGACGTGGAGCAGGCGCAGAAGATCGGGCACCTCCTCAGTCCGCTGCCCCCAGAGATGCGCGACGATACGGCGTTCATGGACCGCCTGCACGCCTATGTTCCGGGCTGGGACTACCCAAAGCTGAACCCGAACCAGCATCTGACGTCACATTTCGGCCTGGTGAGCGACTTTTTCAGCGAGTGTTGGAACAAGCTGCGGTCGGGCAATCGGGCATCGGTGATGCAGGGCCGTGTCCATCTCGGTGGCGCGCTCTCGGGCAGAGACATCGAGGCGGTCAACAAGACCGTGAGCGGCCTGACCAAGCTGCTGTTCCCGGACCCCGATGTACCCGTGCCAGACGCGGACCTTGAATGGGTGGTGCGTCTGGCGCTGGAAACTCGCCGCCGTGTGAAGGAACAGCAGAAGCGGGTTTTCAAAAGTGAGTTCCGAAATACGCATTTCAGTTATACGCTGGGCCCGGATGGTGTCGAGCAATTCGTCGCAACCCCGGAGTTACACAGCGATGAAGCCATAGAGAGCGACCCCCTCCCACCGGGCCAGGTCTGGGGCGTGAGCATGGGTACCGGCGAAACAGGGCCGGGCCTCTACCGGATCGAAGCCACCTGCGGTCCCGGCAGCGGTGTGCGCATATTGAATCAGCCCACCCCCCCGTCTTTCCGGGAGAGCGTGCGCGTCGGCGAGCAGAATCTGTACATCCGGTCGAAGGAGCTTGTCGGCGATCGCAACCCCCGTCAGGAGGAATTCTCGATCCAGATGCGCGCGATGGATGCGGACAGGTCCGGAATGGGCCTTGGCCTTGCAGTGGTCGTTGCGCTCTGCGGCGCACTGCTCGGTCGGAATACTCGCGGTGGCACTATCGTCGTCGGAGCGCTGAACCTAGGCGGATCGGTCGAAACGATCCCGAACGCCGTGCGCATCGCTGAACTGGCGGTCGACAAGCAGGCGCAGACACTGCTGATGCCTGTCTCCGCGCGCCGGCAACTGAACGATCTCCCGGATGATCTTTGGACGCGGATCAGCATCGAGTTCTACAAGGACACGTCCGATGCCGTGTTCAAGGCGTTGATTGATTGAGTCTCCAGAAGATGCGGGATTCAATCGATTCACTGGGCGGTATTCGGCTTGCTGAAGTGGGCGGCTTCGCTGGCGCATGAGATTCCGCCGTCCATTGTCGCAAGGAATGAGCGGATTTTTCCGAGCGGGGCTTCAGATGACGATTCCATTGGTCAAGATGCTCATTTCTCCGGCTTCAGGAACTCGATGATCCTGTTGACGACCGAGTCGTTCGCGGGAGGAAATGAGGTCGAGGAGTTCCCTGCGAGCGGCGCTTTCCTGGAACTCGGTCGAGCGTGTGGGCCGGCTTCACCGCAAAGCGGGGCGTACAAGGGGGGTCGGTGAGGACGGGGACGTAGGCGTCAGCGCAGGGCAGGGCGGTGGGCCACAGGGGGGGAGGTGGTGCCGTCAGCAGCACGCGCGTAAGCGCCACTCCCTCGTGTGACACAATCTTCGTGGTCATCTCCACAGCCTCCTCAGATAAATCCGATCCGCCGCTCCCCGGGTCCACGCCGTGGCGGGGAAAGGATCACGCGATCCGAACCGGCAGCGAGCGCCGCGGCGAAGCCGGCGCGGACCATCCGGAGCAGCGTGCGGACATCGAGGTCCGGCGTCTGTGCCGCTCGTGAGATGCTCGCCTCGTCGAGCGAAAGTTCATCCCGGCATCGATGGGACGCGACGAGCCGGCCAAAGCAGTTTTCGATAATGAGCATCCGCTGTGTCACACTGGGCGGCTTGACGTGAAAGACGTCGAGCCGGGACAGGAGCGGTGTGGGCAGCGCGGCTTGTTCGTTCGCCGTGCAGATCACGAGGATCTTGCTGGCGTCGAACATGATTTGGAGGCACCAGTCCTTGTACTGCCGCGCGGTCTCGGGCTCGGTTAGATCGAGCAGCGCGTTCAGCGGATTTTCGCGCGCCCACGTGCCGATCTTGTCGACTTCATCGACCACCAACAGCGGGGCGGCACTGTCGCTCTGCGCCAGCAGGTCGAACACGATGCCCGGTTTGGCGTTGCTCCAGCCGGAATCGGTGCCGCACAACTGGAATGCTGCTTGCGCGCTGCCGGCGGAGTAGACCGCCATTCGCGTGCCCATCCGTCGTGCAAGCTCATGGGCGAACCGCGTTTTCCCAATTCCGGGCGGGCCGAGCAACAGGATCGGATCAAGGCGGGCCTCGTCGGCATTGAGCGCATGGCTGGCGCAGATCCATTGCATGGACAGTTGCTCGATCACATCGCGGAAATTGTCGAAGTCGGGGCCGATCTCAGCGAAAGGATTGAGACCGACGCCAGGGTCCTGCGCGCTGGCAGCGGCTGCGTTCACGGTCCACGGTACCGAGCGCCACCCGTCATCGCGCGCCGCGCGCGCAAGCGCGGGCCTGAGGCGCTTGGCGTCCTGGTCCCGCATGCCGCCCAATGCTGCGGTGGCCTCCGCGAGCGACTCTGGAGGGAACACGCGCACCCTGTGCCGCGCACAATCTGCCTCGGTCATCTCAGGCGCACCGGGCGCTTCGGGTTCTGCGGGGGCCGGCACAGGAGCGGGCGGCGAAGCTGCCGTCGCGCTGATACTCACTTGGCCGATCAGCAGGTGTTGGTGAAGCTGGTAGTACCGCTCCATTGCATTCAGGCTTGCCCGCCAGGCGCGCTCTTGGGCGAGGCGAGGCAGAGTCATGCGTGCGCCTGCCACAGCGAAACGGCGATCGAGCTGTGGCCCCACCAGCCGCTCGTCTTCCAGCGGCGGGCGGCGCCGGTGATAGTCCACTCGCGGAGCGCCGCGTAGCGGCGCAGGGTGACGCGGCGACGGCGGATCCGCCCGGCACGGCAGACCGTGACGATGGCGCCGCCGGTACGGGGGTATCCGCGGATGGTGGCTATGGGAGAGGGCTGTTCAGCCCTGGGCGGAGAGATAGGATCAGCGGTAGCCATGACGGACCTCCTGGGGTCGGTTGTGGTCAGTCAGGCCCGAGGCGGTATTCGCACCACCGCTGCGGGCCGCTTTCTGCTCCACTTTTGCTCCACTTGCTGCCTCAAAAGGGCACCAAGTGGCCCCGCGTCACGCCACTAAGTGATTGAGTTTATTGGTGTTGAATGGGGTGGCTGGGTGCCTAACCGGGACTTTTAATCCGCTGGTCGACGGTTCGATTCCGTCACGCCCCAATTAAAGCGCTCAACAGAAACATTAGGCCGTGAGCGGGTTCGCTCCCGGTCTGC
>JAPTUI010000459.1 GCA_028067895.1 Pseudomonadota bacterium
GGCATCACCGCGTAATTCTCGAGATGCTGGTTAACCACGATGTCGACGGCGCCCGCGCTGCAATGGACGAGCATCTGCAGCAAGTGGCACGCGATGTTGAGCATGCCGCGCTTAGCTCGCTCACGCGCAAGTCACACCGGCGATCTCGCTCATGAGCGCTATCGCGCGACAGCCCCGCATCGGCGAGCGTCACCCGCAGCTCGTCAATCTTGTCGCGGTCACGCTTGGTCTTGCGGCCGCGTGCGCAGTATTCGAAAGTATCGATGAAGCGTTTTTTTCATCGTTCAATCTGAACACGTTGGCGCTCTTCTCGAGCATCGCCGTGCTTGTCGGGATCGGCCAGCTGATGGTGCTCGCGATCGGTCAGTTCAACCTGGCGATCGGAGCCATGGGTGCATGCGGCGGCGTCAGCGCCGCCGCTCTCATGCAGCTCTTCCGGGTACCGATCACGCTCGCGATCCTGGCTGGACTCGTGGCGGGTCTCATAGCCGGCCTTGCCCAGGGCCTCCTCATCGCCTATACGCCGCTCAACCCGTTCATCGTCACACTCGCTCTTGCGAGCGTCTACCTGGGCGCGGCAACTGGCATGACTGGCGCAGTCGCGTTCAACACCCTCCCCGGAGGATTCGACAATATCGGTACCGTGCTGTGGTTCTCTGTCACGGACGAATGGTGGATCGTTCTGGCGATCGCTGTTTTCGTCTGGTTTCTCTTTCACGGCACGGCCGCCGGTCCGCGTCTGCTCGCCACGGGCGGTGACCGCAATGCTGCATTCGCATCCGGCGTGCAAGTGAAGTCTCTGACCGTGGCTGCGCACGCTGCCAGCGGAGTCCTCGGCGCAGCGGCTGGAATTCTGCTGGCGGCACAGCTCGGGTCGGCCCAAATCTCCATTGGAGGCGACTGGCTACTCATCTCCTTCGCTGGTCCAGTCCTAGGTGGCACCTCGATCTCGGGCGGTCGAGTGTCGGTGGTCGGGGCGATCCTCGGGGGCTGCCTGATGACCGTGTTGCAGAATGGCCTAGTTATCGCAGGCGCGAGCCCTTACTGGGTTGACAGCTTCTATGGCGTCGCTCTCGTGTTCGCTTTCGCCGTCGATCGTTTACGGCGGCACCACGAGCTGCAGATCGGTGCCGCGTGAGCACCGTCACTACTCCGCTGGCACGCAAGCCACAGGGAGATCTCGGCGAGCCCCGCGTCGTAGCGTCCGGCTCGGAGAGCGCCGTGCCGGGGATCACCCTCCTCGTCGTGGTGCTCGGCCTCGCGATTGCCCTCACCCATCACCGCTTCCTCTCCGGTGACAACCTGAGCGCACTCGGAACCCAGGTCGGGATGACATCCATGATCGCGCTGGGCCAGATGATCGTGCTCGGTGCCGGAGGCATGGATCTCTCGCTCGGCGCCATAGGTGGGTTATCGGGCATTGTGCTCGGGTGGGCCCTCGTCGTCGCGCATTTACCTGTCGCGGTCTCGATCGCCCTCGCGATGGCGTTCGGGTTGTTCTGTGGGTTCGTGAATGGCTGGTTCATCAACCGACTGCAATACAGTGCCGCGACGGCCTTCGTCGTGACACTGGGCTCGGGAACCTTCTACACCGGAGTGACCCTAGGCGTGACCAAGGCCATCCCCTACTACAACCTGCCATCGGGTCTGGGCGCGCTTGCCGGCAACGCCTTCGGAAGCGTGCCGTGGGTCCTGCTCGTGATGCTCGCAGTGGGGGGAGTCGTGCTCGCGGTGTACGCCCACAGCGCATACGGACTGCGCAACCTCGCGGTTGGCGGCGGCGCTTCCGTTGCTCGCCTGTGCGGGATTAAGGTGCAGCGCGTGGTCATCGTCAGCTTTGCCCTGGCGGGCCTTTTCGCGGCCATGGCGGCCGTCTTCTATACCGCAAGTTTTGGTGCCGCACAGCCCACGCTCGGCGCGGACTGGCTGCTGCCGTCCTTCGCTGCCCCGATCCTCGGGGGCACCAGCCTGTCCGGCGGACGGGTGTCCATCGTCGGCACGATCCTTGGCGCCCTATTCCTAGCCGAGGTGACGGACGCTCTGATCTTTCTCCACGTGTCAACCTTTTGGAATACCTTCTTTCAAGGTGCAGCCATCCTCTTTGCGGTATCGCTCGATGCCGCTCGCCATTACTTCGCTGCTCAAATCGCCGCGCGCCGAGCACGCGCGCTGAAGCGCTGACAAGGAATGGCGATGGCACGGTCAAGAGCCGCAGCGGAAGTCGTCGCGATGTGCGTGGACGCGCACGCGCACATCTTCCCCCGCATCCGCGGACGGATCGGAGATGGCCTCGTGATCGGTCGCAGCTACGGCCTCGCCTCGGTCGGTGACTCTGTCGTGCAGGTCCTGCCGCCGTTTGCCCGACGCCTCGCGCACACCCCTGCAATGCTTCTTGCAGCAATGCGAGCCGCGGGCGTGGAGCGTGCGGTGTTGCTGCAAGGCCCGTTTTACGGCTACTGCAACCACTACGTTGGCGAGGCGGTGTCGGCTCATCCACTGCAACTTGCCGGGGCAGTAGCGACGGACCCTTGGACAACGGGGCGATCCGGCCTCAAGCGCGCGCTTCGCGCGGCGCCCGAAGCTTGCGCCTTCAAGCTTGAGTTCTCAGAACGGACCGGACTCTCCGGACTGCACCCGGACGCCGAACTTGCTGCCCCGGAGCTGGCGTGGCTGTGGGACGAGCTTGACGCGCGGGGTCTCGTCGCGGTTATCGACCTCGGTCACATAGGTGGGCGTGGTTACCAGACGGAGGCAGTGCGACGCATCGCCTTGGAGCATCCGCGACTGCGAATTGTAATTGCCCATCTCGCCCAGCCCAATCCAGATGTGCTCAGCAGCAGAGACGCGCGCCGCGCCTGGCTCAGGCAGATCTCACTAGGAAAGCTCCCAAATGTATCGTTCGATCTCGCCTCGCTACCAGCCTACTTCGGGCGTCACGACTCCTACCGGGGAATGCGCGAGTGCCTTCGCTGGGCGGTCGAGGCGATCGGTCCGACAAAGCTGCTGTGGGGCAGCGACGTCCCCGCGATGCTGACGCGAGGCACCTATGAGGAACTCCGCGAAGTGATCACGGAACGGCTGGTTATGCTATCATCCAACGAACTCGCGCTCGTCACCGGGGGCAACGCGGCAGCGCTCTTTTGGCCCGATTCTGACTGCCCGACGCCCAGTACACACCGGGTCGCAACGTCTTTGCGAACCGAGAGTATGCCCGCTGCAGCAAGGAGGAGCCGATGAGCAAGCCGCAAGCGGAGAGGCGATCCCGGTGAGCGAGCACGCGATGCGCGTGGTCGTCACGGGCGGCACCCGTGGTATAGGGGCGGGCATTGCCAAGGCCTTCGTGGCCTCAGGCGCCACCGTGGTCATCTGCGGCCGAGAAGAGGCAGCTGGGCAGGCCGCGGCGCACGCCATTGCGGCAGCAGGTGAAGGTACCTGCCAGTTCGTGGCCTGCGACGTGCGGAGCTCGCAGGACAACGAGCGTCTTGTCGCGACTGCCCTCGAGCATCTCGGAGGTCTCGACTGTCTCGTGAACAACGCCGGATGGCATCCTCCGCACCGCCCGATCGACGACATAGCTGTCGCGGAGCTCGTCGAGCTGCTGCGCCTGAACGTAGTCAGCTATTTCGAGGTAACGAAGCTGGCCCTGCCGGCGATTCGTGATGCCCGTGGGTGCGTGATCAATGTCGGGAGCCTCGTTGGCGGGATCGGACAGGTGCACGCCAGCGACTACGTCATCTCCAAGGCGGCGATCGCAGGCTTCACGCGGGCGCT
>JAPTUI010000537.1 GCA_028067895.1 Pseudomonadota bacterium
CCGAGGCGGCGCGGAACGAGTAGATCGCCTGCGCATCATCGCCGACTACGGCGAGGCCCGCCCCGGCGGGCTTCAGCGCGTGCAGAATCTCCGCCTGCAGCGTGTTGGTGTCCTGGTACTCATCGACCAGCACGTGATCGAACTGTCCGTCGACCAGACGGGCCAGGTGTTCCTCGCTCATCATAACGTGCCAGTAGAGCAGCAGATCGTCGTAATCGAGCAGACGCTCGCGCTGCTTGCGCTCGACGTAGGCACGGAACAGCCCGGTGAGCTCCTGCGTCCAGTGCGCACACCAAGGGAACTGCTCCTCGAGCGTCGCGCGCAGCGGTCGCTGGGAGTTGACCCGGTGCGAGTAGATCTGCAGACAGGTTTCCTTGCGCGGAAACCGCTGCTCTTTCTGCGCAAGCCCCAGTTCCTGGCGCAGCGCATCGAGCAGATCGGCCGCATCGGCACGATCGAGCACGGTGAACTGCGGATCGAGCCCGAGCGCCGCGGCGTAGTGGCGCAGCAACCGGTTGCCGATGGCATGAAAGGTGCCGCTCCAGGTGAGCCGCTCGTGCACCGCCCCGCCGGAAGCCCCGCGCACGATGTCGGCGGCGCGCCGGCGCATCTCCGCGGCAGCCCGCCGCGTGAAGGTGAGCATCAGGATGCGTTCGGGCGTGACGCCGTGCAGCACCAGATGCGCCACCCGGTGCGCCAGCGTGTTGGTTTTTCCGGTACCCGCCCCGGCTACGATCAGCAGCGGACCAGAGCGCACGCCGCGGCCCGGCTCAGGCTCCCCGAAGGTGGCGGCGCGACGCTGCGGCTCATTGAGCCGCGAAAGATGAGACTCGCTCGACATGACTGGCGAGGACTATACGGAATCGTACCCGGCGCTGCCATGCAACGGCGGTGCCGCCGCGGCGTATCCAGTGCGCGCCGCACGGGCGCACTGATCGAGGTCTCATCGTGCCGGAGACTCGAGCGGCACGCCCGACTCGAGTGCCGCACCGAACGCGGCGAGCCGGGCGCGGACGTCGGCTTCCACGGCCGCGAAGTCCACACCGACCGCAGCCGTCTCGTGTCGGGGTGTGAGCGCGTCACCGAAGTCCACCGGCAGGCCGGTCGCCGCGGCGATCCGGGCGCTGAGCGCCGACCGATACGACTCTGAGGTCCCCAGGCACTCGACGTCGATCATCGCGTCGGCTGCGGGCGCCGCCGCGGCCTGTCCGAGCAGGTAGACGCCGAGGAAGGCCTGGTAGGACTGCACGTCGCTCCACGGCGAGAGCGTCCGGTACAGTGTCCGCAGTCGGCCGCGCACGTCCCGTGTCCAGCGCGACAAGCGCGGCAGACCGAGGCTCGCGGCGAGTCGCCCGGCCGGCGATTGCACCGGGGCCTGCGCCAGGAGCGCGGCGTGGCACAGTTCGAAGTACGGTACTTCGGCCGCGTCGCGGTAGCTGCGGCAGGAGAGCCACTGCTGCGGCGCGCTGCGCCGCAATACGATGTGGTACCCGCCGAGCGCGGCTTTCAGCGCCGCAGCCCGCTGCAGCGAGCGGGAGAAACCGAACACGGCCACCGAGCCGCGCGCCTGTGCATGGTCGCGCAGACGCCTGAGGTACGCGACCTCGGCGAGTGCGCCGTCCGTCGGAAAATAGCGCGCGAGTGCAAAGGACTCCCGATAGCCCCTGACGCCGCGCAGCAGAGGTCTCAACAGCGGACGATATTCATCCCGGTACGGCCGTTCGAGCGGCGGATGACGCGACGGCCACCCTTGTGCGGTGTCGCGCGCCACGCGCTTGGCCGAAAGGTGCGCCAGCCGCTCGGCGAATGGTTCGTAGAAGCAGGTCGTGCCGGGCAGCGCCCGGAACCGGCTCCACACATAAGTGCTCGCGCAACGCCAGCCGGCGTGGATGTAGACGGCGGGCATGACGGAGCGGGATCGGGACACGCGGCGGGCCTGAGCAGTCACAACTGCCGCAGTCTAAAGGCGCGCTTCGTCTGCCCTCAAGGGTCTCGGCGCTGATCGCGCCGCGACACCCGGGGTGCTAGGCTCAAAGGATGGAACCTGCGAACAAGACCCTGCACTACCGCGGCCGCGTGATTTCGGTGACCACCGATGAGGTGCGGCTGCCGAACGGCCACCAGGCGACCCTTGAAGTCGTGCATCACCCGGGGGGCGCCGTAGCGGTGGCCATCGACGCCGAGCAGCGCGTCTGTCTGTTGCGCCAGTACCGCTACGTCGCGGGCGGTTGGCTGTGGGAACTGCCGGCCGGCAAGCTCGAGCCGGGCGAGCCACCGCTCGAGACCGCACGCCGTGAGCTGATCGAGGAGGCTGGCGTGAGCGCCTCCGACTGGCACAGCCTGGGGGCGTATTTCAGCTCCCCGGGCGTGTTCAGCGAAGTGCTGCACCTGTACCTCGCCACCGATCTTGCGCCGGCGGCCGCCGCGCACGAGCAGGCCGAGGTGATCGAGGTGCACTGGGTACCCTTCGCCGAGGCCTGCCAGTGGGCCGAAGGCGGGGAGATCCGCGATGGCAAGACGGCGCTCGGGCTGCTGCGCGCCCGCTACGTGATGTCCTCGCCCGGGTCCAGCACCGCGCCACGGTAGATCGCCTCGAGCCACACGGCGATGCGCCGGCACGGGTCCTCGAGCCACGCGTAACGCTCGGGCAGTTCGAGCGCGTACAGCGCATCGATGGACCGATGAAATGTCCGCCGCAGCGCGAGGCGGCCCTTGAATGCCTGCGCCAGAATGGAGGCCGATGCGGGCGTCTTCACCGTCGCGCTCAGCACCTGCGGGGCCGTGGCCAGCGTGAAAGCGTGGGCCTCGGCATAGGCGGACGCCTCGATGTGATCCTTCACGGCGCGGATCGCCTCGGCGTCCGTGAGGCGCCGGCTGTGCACCGCATAGTTGTTGGTCTGAAAGCAGAAATCCTGCGCGCGCACCTCGCCGAGCACGTGTTCGGCGGTGCCTCCGGCCGGCACGAACGTGCAGGAGTGCTTGCCGAGGCGAAACAGCGGCGTCACCAGCGCATCGCACTCGTGCGCCGCAGCGCGCACCACCTGCGCGGCGTACGGCGCAAAGAAATCATCGTCATCGTGCGGATAGAGATAGAACGTCCCGGTACGCGCCAGCGCGACGATGTCGGGCAGCTGGTCATACGCGTAGCGACTTGCTTCGCCCACCGCGGCGAGATTGGCGGCACTGAGACGCACCAGCAGCGCGCGGAACGTGAAGAAATCCGTATCGAAGCGTTCGTTCCAAGCGCCGATCAGTGCCGCGACGTCGTGCGGAAATCCCGGCACGGTGTGGTCGGGCACGAAGCGGCGCGGATCGATGGGCAAGCCGCGGCGAAAGTCACTCGAGAGCGCGGTCCAGTCGGGGGACTGGCGGCGCAGCAGGACGATCGGATTCATCGGCGAGGGACTCGGCAGCGCAAGGATCGCCCTCAGAGTCGCATTTTGTCGCCGGTGACGAACGGGTCTCGCTGCGGCCAGGTCGGGCACAGTGCTTCGACGACGGCCATCAGCTCATCGAGCGCCCGGAACGGATCCTCTGCGCGAGCCGCCGGCAGCGCCAGACCGCCCTCCGCGGCGAGCGGCGCGTCGTTCACGCTAGTCAAGTTCCCGCAGGAGGTCATCGAGCAGAGGCTCCCGGTCGAAGAGGCGAAAGTACTCGCGCACTTGCGCCATGTCCAGCCGCTCCCGGTTGGCCCGGAGCTTAGAGTCCCGCCCTGACCGCTCATCGGGCTGTTCCTGACAGCCCTTAAGCGCTCTTGGCCCTTGCGGG
>JAPTUI010000366.1:0-1004 GCA_028067895.1 Pseudomonadota bacterium
CGCGCCACGCGTGTGCGGGTCCGGGCTCGCCTGCGGGACATCCCCAGCCGCACGCCCTTCGGGCAGGGCTTCGTCGGATCGAGCCCCTGGGCGCGCATCTGCGCGGCCACCTGGCGGCTCTGGCGCCGCGGGTAGCGGCGCAGCCGGGTGCGCTTCAGCTGCAGGGCCTTCGGGGCGCGCAGGGTGTGGACGTGTGCGCCATCGCTCACCACCGCCAGATCCCGCAGCCCCAGATCGATCCCGATCACCTCGGTGTGAGGCTCTGGCCATACGGCTTCAGATACCTGATCGGCACAGAGCGAGGCGAAGTACCGTCCGGCCCCATCCCGGGACAGCGTCACCGAGCGCAGCCGGCCCTGTAAGCCCTCGGTGCGGCGCAGCTTGACGCGTCCCAAGCCCGGCAGATCTACAAACGCCCACCGGGGGGCGGCTTCCCGCTCGACCTGCACCCGGCGCTGATCGAGGGTGAAGCGCACGCGCTCAGCTCCCCCTCGGCGCCGATACCGTGGATAGCGGGCCCGGCGGGCAAAGAAGTTCTGAAACGCCCGCTCCTGATCGCGCAGCACCTGATTGAACGGCTTCCGAGGGAGCTCCGAGAGCCAGTGCGTCTCAGGCGTCTGACGCAATGCCGTGAACTCTCTCGACAGCGCGATCCAGTTCAGGCGCGTCTGATCGGCTTGGTAGGCACTCGTGCGTCGCGCCAAGGCCCAGTTCCACACGAAGCGCGAGGCACCGAAGAGTCGACCCAGCGCACGCCGCTGCCGTGCGCTCGGGTAGCAGCGCAGGCGGTAGGCTCGCTCGCGGGTCGTCGGCTCGGCCATGCGCGCATTGACTGCCTTTCAGCACAAAAAGTCAACGGGCGGGACACAACTTACAACAGCCGTCGGACGTCCTGCTACGCGTCCTGACACGACGTCATCACCGACGTCATGTCAGGACGCTGCGCAAATGACTTGAACCGACGGGGTCGCGAGCATCCATGCTCTCTTCATTGCTTCATGAAC
>JAPTUI010000366.1:1014-3777 GCA_028067895.1 Pseudomonadota bacterium
GAACTCCCGATCTTCGGTGAGCGCGGACCAGACGCGCTCCGGACTCGAGCTGATGTAGGTGACGTATACGAAGGTTGATCTAGTCATCGGTGTTCTCCAGCCGCCGTTTCAGATCCGCAAGCGCCTTCAAGCGCGGCGTATCGAACTTCGAGATCCAGCGTTCGTAGATCTGCTGCAGCGGCACAGGGTTGAGAAAGTGAAGTTTTTCGCGGCCGCGGCGCACCGTGGCCACAAGATTGGTCGCCTCCAGGACCCGCAAGTGCTGCGTGACGCCCTGGCGGGTCATGTCGAGGTGTGCGCACAGATCGTTGAGGGTTCGGCCGTCGTGCGCGCGCAGCAGATCGAGCACGGTGCGGCGGCTGGGATCAGCCAGGGCCTTGAACAACAGATCGGTGCCGTCGCGTTCCGTCATACCCATCAGGCAAGTATTCACTTGCGCGAATGATATGCAAGCATTTACTTTCCTGTCAAGCGCTGCTGTGACATGGCGATTCAGACCGCCGGAGCTCCCCGCCCAGTCGCGGCGACGATCCGCAATGCGCTTCATGGGCGCGCTCCTGCTGGCGATTCGCCGCCCCTACCGCCGCAGCAGTCGAACGCCACGCCGCTGAGACCGCTGCGGGATCCGCTCCAACAAACACTTATCCGGCGCCGCCGGGGCCGAATGACCCTCTCACGCCCTAAACGGCGAATGAGCCGCCGATGAGGATGCCTCCTCACCCAGGCCCCATCCGCTGAACACACTGCGCATTGGCTCGGACTCGCTGTCACGCGCCTCGCTCTGTTACCGAAGCCCATCGCCACTCTGTTCGCTGGGGCAGAACGCTCCATCTGATCTGGCTCGCGGTCGCCGCGTGGCGGACTGAGGCGCCATCTAGAATGAGCCCGCCTCTGCTCGCGAAAGTCGCCCTATGAACATGACATTGCGTTGCAGCGGATGAAGCTTCCGACATTGCGGTGACGTGCCGCACCTGCGCGCGGGACACGCTGGAATGGCTCAAATGCCGCCAGGCGACGCTGAGGTGCGAAGCGATCCACTGGAGCGACACCCGAGCTCAGGCACACCACTCGCCGGACGTGTTCCGCCGCTGCTCCGATGACGCCCAATCGAGCATCCGGTGCGGACGGCGATGTGACGACGGCAACCGACCCTGCAGTCGCCGCATTGCGCGCGGCTGACTACTGCTACGACACAGCTTCGCGTGCGGGCCTGACGTGACGCTCCTCACTACCCGGTCCGTCGCCCGATGCTTTTCGACGATGCTCCACGTCAAGGGCTGCGCTTCGGTACTGTCTTTTATGCGCCGTGCATCCGAGGGCGCCGGTGTGACGCAATTGACTCCAAACGTCACTTCACGTATTTTACGTGAATGGTGGCCAAAGCGAACATCACGGTAGCGATCGAACCCAGGCTTTTGAAGAAGGCACGGGCAGTGGCTGCGCGGCGTGGACAAAGCGTGAGCGCACTGCTGGCCGATGAGCTGCGCGAGCTTGTCGATGAAGACTCGCGGTACACAGCGGCGCGCAAGCGGGCGCTGTCTCTCTTGGAGAACCCCCTGCCGCTAGGGGGAGTGCCTCTGCGGCGCGAAGAGTTGCATGAGCGCCGTCGCCTTCGTTGATAGCAATATCCTGATCTACGCGCACGACCTTGACGCGGGCGTGAAGCGTGAGCTGGCCATGGCGAAGCTGCGCGAGCTGTGGGATTCAGGGACGGGTCGGCTTTCCGTACAGGTGTTACAGGAGTTTTACGTCAACGTGACGCAGAAGCTTGCTACGCCTATTGCAGCGTCCACAGCGCGGGAAGTCATCAGGACCTACGGCGTCTGGGTACACCACGCCACGACGGTCGAAACCGTCGCGCGTGCCACTGAAATCTCCGAGCTGGCCCTGATTTCCTTCTGGGATGCACTCGTCGTCGCATCGGCCGAGGAAGTCGATGCCGATGAACTCCTGAGCGAGGATTTGAACGACGGCCAATCGATCGCCGGCATCAAGGTCGTGAATCCTTTGAAGATTAACCACATGGTCAATGAGGCGAAGGGCGGCCGGTAGGCGCAGCTGAAGGCCTCCGATCCTCCCTCCCCCCGTGGTCACGATGCGCCTTGCGCAGAATCGTCGGCCAAATCCGGTCACTGAGGCGGGCTCAAAAGGAACTTGGAACGGCGATCTTCGTGCGAGACCGGCGTGGCGCACGCCTCACAGAGACTGGTCGGCGGGTGCTAGTGCACACTCGCGAGTCTTGAGTCGATCGTTGCGCAGGCCGAGGGCATGCGCGGCATCCTGTCTGAACGTCTTCGCATCGGCTCAACTCCAGGCGCGGTGGTCGATCGATCGCCGAAGGCGATGGCACGATTCAGCCGCCGCCATGCGGGTGTCGATCTCGTGCTGCTGGGAGAGCCGAGTCAGGGCATGCACCAATTGAAGGTGTGCGCACAGAACGTTGAGGGGTCGGCCGGCTTCGGCCGTCGTGCGCGTCGAGCACGGTGCGCCGGCTCGGATCGGCCAGCGCTTTGAACACCGATCGGTGGCGTTGGGTCCCGTCATGCGCAGTAGGTCAGCGCTTTATTGCCTGTCAAGCGCCTCGCGCCTCACCGTGAGATCTGACTGCCCAAAGTCCTCAGGCGTAGCACCCGCCGTGCCGGGACGACGCTCACGGCGCTCGCCAGCAGCACAATCAGTGCGAGACCCTCGAGCCAGACGGTATCGCCCACTGCACCGGTCGGGACACCGAAGTGATGCCAGAAATATCTCAACATCCGCTCC
>JAPTUI010000467.1 GCA_028067895.1 Pseudomonadota bacterium
CGCACGCTAAAGGCGGTGCTGTTCTTTGCGGTCGAGCGTGAGCTGGTCGAGCGCAACGTGATGCAGCGGTTCCGGCCGTTCGAGACGGACAAGTCAGCGCAGGCGGTGAGCCGCGATGCCTTCACCGAGACGGAATTGCGCGCGATCCTCGCCGCGGCCCGCCCGCATGAGCGCGCGTTGATCGGGCTGCTGGTATTCACCGGCCTGCGCCCCGGCGAGGTCTATGCGCTCGACTGGTCGGCCGTCGATCTTGAGGCCGGCTGCGCGCGCATCCTGCGGTCATGGGATCACCGCGGCCGCAAATTTGTCGAGCCGAAGACAAAAGCTGGCGTGCGTGTCGTGCCGCTATCGGGCTGGCTGGTCGGTGAGCTTGCGGCGCACTGCGAGCGTACCGGCGGTGCGGGTCTGGTCTTTGCGAGCCGGACGGGGCAGCCGTTGAACCCATCGAACGTGCGGCGCGATATCTGGCTACCGCTCAAGCGCCGGGCCGGTGTGCGCGATCTCGATCTGTACTCGCTCCGGCACTCTTTCGCTTCGCTCGCGCGGACCGCAGGGGAGAGCGCCTTCAACGTGGCGCGCATGATGGGGCACAGCCGCTCGACGCTGGTCGATCAGGTCTACGCGCACAGCATGCAGTCCGGCATGGCGTCGGTCGCCGAGAACGTGACCGCCCGGGCGCTCGGCGTGAAGCCGCAATTGCGCATCATTGAGGGCGGCGCGCGGGACGTTAGAGAGCCGTTAGACGAAGCCTCACAGAAGGCCGATAAGAGTGCTGCAAGTCGTTGATTTATTGGCTCCCCGGGTTGGACTCGAACCAACGACCAACGGATTAACAGTCCGACGCTCTACCGACTGAGCTACCGGGGAACCGCTTCGCGAGATCCGCGAAAGGGCGCGAATTTTGCGGTGCAAACCCGCGCGCGTCAAGAAACCCGCTGCAAATATTTTGCATGCCGAACCGCCTCCGAATTCCCCCGATGACGCACCGCGTGAGACGGAGCGCTCAGGACCGCCGGGCCGTTCCGGCGCGCGGAGCGAGTGCGAGGCGCCGCAGCACGCGGCCATAGGCCAGTGCATTCAGTGCGACGAGCAGCGCGGCGAGCCCCCACTGGTCGGGCCGGGTGAGGCCGGGCGGATACAGCACGGTGAGCAGGTAGTGGCTGATGAACCCGCCGCGATAGCCGGCCTCACCGGCCAGCTGCCGCAGGTGGTTCTCGAGGCTGGTCAGCGGACAGATCTGTCCCGACAGCTCCACCCAGACTCCCCAGGCGAGCGCCGGAAGGTGCGCGAGGAGCGCCTTCGGCCAGCGCCAGGCGAGGAACCCACCGAAGATGACGAACGCCACGAACGCGAGGTGCACGACCACCACCGCGTCCGCCAGCGCCCGCCACAGCATGGTCTCAGGCACTCCGCGCGGCGCTTCCCCTGGCGAGCACCCGGGCGATGCGCTCGAGGGCCTTCTGCAGAGTCTCGAGGCTGCAGGCGAAGGACAGGCGGATGTGACCGGGCGCGCCGAAGGCCGAGCCCGGCACTACCGCGACTTCGCCCTCGGTGAGCAGCACTTCGGCGAAATCCGTGTCCGAGGCGCATCCGAGGGCGGCGATTGCCTGCGTCACGTCGGCGAACGCATAGAACGTGCCGGCGCCCGGCAGGCAGCTCACGCCCGGCAGTTCGTTCAGCGCCCCGACCAGGTAGTCGTGGCGGGCCTTGAAGGCCTCATTCATCTGCGCCACACAGCCCTGATCCCCCGAGAGCGCCACGGTGGCGGCGCGCTGCGAGACGCTCGAGGCGTTCGAAGTGGACTGGCCCTGGATGGTCGCCATGGCGGCGATGAGTTCTTTCGGTGCCCCGCAGTACCCGATGCGCCAGCCGGTCATGGCGTAGGACTTCGAGACGCCGTTGATGGTCACCGTGCGCCCGTAGAGCTCCGGCACCACCGTGAGCAGGCTGCACAACGGCTCGGCGCCCCAGTAGATCTTCTCGTAGATGTCATCCGTGCCGATCACGATGCGTGGCTGATCGATGAGCACCTCACCGAGGGCGCGCAGTTCCGCGCGCGTGTACGCCGCACCGGTGGGATTGCACGGACTGTTCAGCAGCACCAGCCGCGTCTTCGGCGTGATGGCAGCCGCGAGCTGCTTCGGAGTGATCTTGTACCCCTGGGCAGCACCGGCCGTGACGATGACCGGCTGACCGTCGGCGAGCATCACCATGTCCGGGTACGAGACCCAGTAGGGTGCCGGGATGATGACTTCATCGTCCTTGTCGAGCACCGCCATGCACAGGTTGTAGATCGCCTGCTTGGCGCCGGAGGTCACCAGGATCTGCGAGCGCTCGTACTGGATACCGTTGTCGCGCGCGAACTTCGCGATGATGGCATCCTTCAGCTCATGGGTACCCTCGACGTGCGTGTAGCGGGTCAGCCCCTTCTGGATGGCCTCAATCCCGCCCTGCGCAATGGGTTCCGGCGTGTCGAAGTCCGGTTCGCCCGCACCGAGACTGATCACGTCCTTGCCTTCGGCGCGCAGACGCGCCGCACGGGCCGAGACATTGAGCGTGGGCGAGGGCTTGACGCGCTGGACGCGCCGCGAGACGGTTACGGTCACTGGGAATCCTGTGATGCGCCAAAGCAACTGGCGCCGCTATATTAAGCCATCGGCACCATCGCCACCATCGCATGGCGAGTGCGAGAGAGGAGAGCGTCTCCGGCATGGAACACGTTCCATTCAAACTCGAAGCTGAATTTCAGCCTGCGGGCGATCAACCCCGGGCGATCGAGAAGCTCCTCGAGGGACTCGGCGACGGCCTGAGCGCACAGACGCTGCTCGGGGTGACCGGGAGCGGCAAGACGTACGTCGTGAGCGAGGTTATTGCGCGCGCGCAACGCCCGACACTGGTGCTGGCGCACAACAAGACGCTGGCCGCGCAGCTCTACGGCGAATTTCGCGGCTTCTTCCCGCACAATGCCGTCGAGTACTTCGTGTCGTACTACGATTACTACCAGCCCGAGGCCTACCTGCCGACCTCGGACACCTTCATCGAGAAGGACGCCTCGATCAACGAGCACATCGAGCAGATGCGCCTCTCGGCCACCAAGGCGCTGCTCGAGCGGCCCGATGCCATCATCGTGGCGACCGTCTCCTCGATCTACGGACTCGGCGACCCGCAGGCGTACCTCGCGATGATTCTGCACCTGGTGCGCGGGGAGCCCCTGGATCAGCGGCGCCTGCTGCGCCGCCTCGCGGACATGCAGTACACGCGCAACGACCTGGATCTCACCCAGGGCACCTATCGGGTCCGTGGCGATGTCATCGATATCTTTCCGGCCGAATCGGACCGCGAGGCGGTGCGGGTCGAGCTGTTCGACGACACCATCGAGTCGCTCGCGCTGTTCGATCCGCTCACCGGTGCGATCGCGCGCAAGGTGCCGCGCTTCACGGTGTATCCGGGCACCCACTACGTCACGCCGAAGGAGCGGCTGCTCGGGGCGGTCGATCAGATCCGCGACGATCTGCGCCTGCGGCTCGCGGAGCTGCGCGACGCGGGCAAGCTGCTCGAGGCGCAGCGGCTCGAGCAGCGCACCATGTACGACATGGAGATGATCCAGGAGGTCGGGTACTGCGCGGGGATCGAGAACTACTCGCGCTATCTCTCCGGACGGGCCCCTGGGGAGCCACCGCCGTGCCTGTTCGATTATCTGCCGCGCAATGCACTGCTGGTGATCGATGAGAGTCACCAGACCATCCCGCAGCTCGGTGCGATGTAC
>JAPTUI010000212.1 GCA_028067895.1 Pseudomonadota bacterium
GGCTGGCGGTGCTGTGCCTGGATTGCGAGCACGTGCGCGCGATCCTGCCGCGCGTCGGCCGGCACGTGCTGACCTATGGACTGAGCCCGGATGCGGACGTACGTGCCAGCGGGCTGCGCCGGCAGGGACTGAGCACTCGCTTCACCGTGACGCGCCCGACCGGCGGGGCACTCGAGGTCACGGTCAACCTGCCCGGAACGCACAACGTCCTCAATGCGCTGGCGGCCATCGCCGTCGCGACCGACCTCGGCATCGACGATGCGTCGATCAGTCGCGCGCTCGCGCAGTTCCAGGGCATCGACCGACGGCTGCAGCATATTGCCGACATCCGCACTGCGGCCGGCACCGTCACGGTCGTCGACGATTATGGTCATCACCCCACCGAGGTCGCCGCGACGCTCGAGGCGTTGCGCCAGGGGTACCCGGGGCGGCGGATCGTGCTCGCCTTCCAGCCGCACCGCTACAGCCGCACGCATGACCTGATCGATGATTTCGGCCGGGTGCTCGCCGGGGTCGATGTGCTGCTCGTCACCGAGGTCTACGCCGCCGGCGAGGCGCCGATCGCGGGGGCCGATGGGCGAGCGATCTGCCGCGCAGTACGCAGCCGCGGTCAGGTCGAGCCGCTGTTCGTCGCGCGGGTCGAGGAGCTCGCCGAGTCGCTTCGCGACGTGATCCGCGACGGCGATCTGATCGTGACCATGGGGGCGGGCAACATCAGCGCGGTGGCGCACGGCCTGCCGGCGCAACTCGCTGCGCCGCCACCGGCGGGATCGCCATGACCGTCGCGCTCGCTCCGCAGTTTCGCGCCCGCGTGCGCTTCGAGGAGCCGATGAGCCGGCATACCTCCTGGCACGTCGGCGGCCCGGCGCAGATGTTCTTCACCCCGGAGAACCGCACCGAGCTCGCCGCCTTTCTGCGCACGCTGGCGCCGGAGGTGCCGGTGTACTGGGTCGGGCTCGGCAGCAACCTGCTGGTGCGCGACGGCGGGCTGCGCGGTGTGGTCGTGTGCACCCATGGAACGCTCGATCGGCTCGAGCGCATCAGCGAGACCTCGGTGTACGGCGAGGCCGGCGTCGCCTGCGCGCGCATCGCGCGCCAGTGCGTGCGCTGGGGACTCGGGCCGGCGGAGTTCTTCGCCGGCATTCCCGGCACCCTCGGCGGGGCACTGGCCATGAACGCCGGGGCGTTCGGCGGAGAGACCTGGCGGCACGTGCTCGACGTCGAGACCATCGACCGCCAGGGGCGCGAACACCGGCGCGAGGCCGGCGAGTACCGCGTGAGCTACCGGCACGTCGAGCCGCCGGCCGAGGGCGAGTGGTTTCTGGCCGCGCGGCTGCGCTTCGAGAAGCGAGCCGCCGAGGGCGAGGGCGAGGTGCGCGAGCTGCTCGAGCGGCGCCGGGCTACGCAGCCGATCGGCGCGTGGAGCTGCGGATCGGTGTTCGTCAATCCGCCGGGCGATCATGCGGCCCGCCTGATCGAGGCGAGCGGCTTGAAGGGCCGCGCCATCGGCGGTGCGTCGGTGTCGACCAAGCACGCCAATTTCATCGTCAACGACGGCAATGCCACCGCGAGTGACATTGAGTCGCTGATCCACACGGTCCGCGAGACGGTCGCGCGCGAGCACGGCGTGACGCTGCATACCGAAGTGCGCATCGTCGGGGAGGCGCGCTGATGCGGCTCACGCACGATCCGAGCAGGTGGCATCGCGTTGGCACGGCCGCGCAGTTCGGGCGCGTCGCGGTGCTCGCCGGCGGGGACTCCAGCGAGCGGGAGATTTCCCTGCTCTCCGGAGCCGCGGTACTCGAGGCGCTGAAGCGCCGCGGCGTCGTCGCCGAGGCGTTCGATCCGCGCGAGCGTGCGCTGACGGAGCTCACCGCGGGAGGCTTCGATCGGGTGTGGATCGCGCTGCACGGTCCGGGCGGCGAGGACGGCACGCTGCAGGGCGCGCTCGAGTATCTGGGGATGCCCTACACCGGCAGTGGCGTGCTCGGCTCAGCGATCGCGATGGACAAGCTGCGCACCAAGCGGCTCGCGCACGCCATCGGCGTGCCGACCCCGGCGGCGCTCGCGTTGACCGGCCCGCAGGATTTCGAGCTCGCCCTGGAGCAGCTCGGCCTGCCGTTCATCGTCAAGCCAGGCGGGCAGGGCTCGAGCGTCGGGATGAGCAAGGTGGTGCGCGCCGAGGACTTGCCGAGCGCCTTTGCCGCGGCGCGTGCCGTGGAGGCGAGCGTGTTCGCCGAGGCGTGGATCACCGGGGGGGAGTACACCGTTGCGCTGCTGCAGGGCGCGGTGCTGCCCTCGATTCGCATCGAGACGCCGCGGGCCTTCTACGACTACGAGGCCAAATACGAGCGCGACGACACGCGCTACCGCTGTCCGTCGGGACTCTCCGAACCCGCCGAACGGCACCTCGCGAGCCTGGCGCTCGCGGCATTCGCGGCCGTCGGCGGCGAGGGTTGGGGGCGCGCGGACTTCATGCTGGATGGCGCCGGGCGCGCCCAGCTGCTCGAGATCAACACCGTGCCCGGCATGACCGGACACTCGCTGGTGCCGATGGCGGCCGGGGCCGCCGGCATCGATTTCGATGAGCTTGTCTGGCGGGTGCTCGAGACGAGCTTCGTGCGCCGGCGGCGCGGCGGGGCGGGCTGAGCATGTTCAAGCGCAAACGCCGCGACTCACGCCGCACGAGCGAGAAGGGTGCGCCCCCGCGGCGGATCATCCGCCGTGCGCTCGGCATCGCCGCGGTGTGCGCACTGCTCTTGATCGCGCTGTGGGGACTGAATCGCCCGATCCGCGCGGTGACCGTGCGTGGGGAGTTTCATCACGTCGCACCGCTCGAGGTCGAGCAGGCCGTGGCCGCCGCCGCGGGCGGCTCCGGCATCCTCACTGTGAATCTCGCCGCGGTGCGAGCCTCGGTGGATGCACTGCCCTGGGTGGCGCACGCGAGCGTACGTCGCCTCTGGCCGCACACGCTCGCGGTGCGGGTGCACGAACAGACGGCGTTTGCGCGCTGGGACGCAGACGGACTGGTGAATCGGGCGGGCGATCTGTTCCTCGTCCATGCCGCCACGGTGCCGGCCGGACTGCCGCGCCTTTCCGGTCCGGACGGAACGCAGGCCGAGGTCACGCGCCGCTACCTGCGCATGAGCGGGGAGCTTGCCCCGGAGGGCTTCGCGATTGCCTCGCTCGGCCTGAGCGCGCGCGGCACCTGGGCGTTCACGCTCGCCAACGGCATCGCCGTGCGGCTCGGCCGCTCGCAGTTCGAGGCGCGGTTTGAAAAATTCGTCAATGTGGCGCTCGTGATCGTCAAACGGCGCGCCGGGGACATTTCCTACATCGATATGCGTTACATGAACGGTTTTGCCATTGGTTGGCGCACGAACGCGCCGCAGGACAACACTTCGGCGCCGCGCGCCGGAGGAGGCCGCGATGCGTAAGCGATCCGACCGAGACCTCATCGTCGGTCTCGATATCGGCACCTCCAAGGTGCTCGCCCTCGTTGGGGAGGTGGGGGCCGACGGCGCCATCGAGGTGCTCGGGATCGGCACTCAGCCATCCCGTGGCCTGAAGAAGGGCGTGGTGGTCAACATCGAGTCGACCGTGCAGTCGATCCAGCGCGCGGTCGAGGAGGCCGAGCTCATGGCCGGCTGCGAGATCCACTCGGTGTTCGCTGGCATCGCCGGCAGCCACGTACGCAGTCTGAACTCGCACGGCGTGGTCGCGATCCGCGACCGCGAGGTGACGCCAGGCGACGTCGAGCAC
>JAPTUI010000039.1 GCA_028067895.1 Pseudomonadota bacterium
TCATGTCTCGTCGACGCGGATTTCTTGGCGACGGAGCGCTTCTATGCGCAGGCTGCCGGTGAGAGGATCCAACGCGGGGACCATGCGCCGCTATCGGTGCTGCAAGCACGCCTGAATGAATACATGACGTGCTTGATCAAGAAAGCCGAGCCCGGGCCAATTGACGGGCTGCGCGCCGACATCCTCGCGCACGCCCGCGCAAAGGCCGCCCTCGCTCCCGGTTTGTTCACCATGACGGTGCCGACCGGCGGCGGCAAGACGCTTGCCAGCCTCGCCTTTGCGCTCGACCACGCCGTGCAACATGGGCTCGAGCGGATCATCTATGTGATCCCTTACACCTCGATCGTCGAGCAGACGGCTCGCGTTTTCCGCGAGGCCCTCGGCGAGGTGAGCGTGCTCGAGCATCACGGTAATGTCGATTGGGAGCGGCCGTCGCGAGAGGATGCCGGGCGGGCCGACGATGAAGGCCCTACTGGCTTGCATAAGCTCCGCCGCGCCGCAGAGAACTGGGATGTGCCGGTCGTCGTGACGACCGCCGTCCAGTTCTTCGAAAGCTTGCACGCCGCGCGCCCGTCGCGTTGCCGAAAGCTACACAACATTGCGCACAGTGTCGTCATCTTGGACGAAGCGCAGACTCTGCCTGTTCATCTGCTGCGGCCGTGCATCGCTGCAATCGACGAGCTTGCGGCAAATTATAGCGCGAGCGTGGTCCTATGTACCGCGACTCAGCCCGCGCTGAAGCGACAGGATGGCTTTACCAGCGGACTCGATATCCCCGAGGCCCGTGAGCTCGCCCCAAATCCGGAGGAACTCTATCGGCGCCTCAGGCGGGTAAAGGTGGAATATGCTGGCTGCGTGCCCGATGCGGTGATCGCCGCACGTTTTGCTGAGACCGAGCGGATGCTGTGCATCGTAAACAGCCGCAAGCACGCGCAGGTACTGTTCGGGATGATCTCGCGACTCTCCGGCGCGCGTCATCTTACAACGTTGATGTGCCCCCTCCATCGTCGCGCGATGCTCGCAGACATCCGGGCAGCCCTGGCGGCCGAGCGTCCGGTCCGCTTAGTCGCGACATCGTTGGTCGAGGCCGGTGTGGATCTGGATTTTCCGGAAGTCTGGCGCGCTCAGACAGGACTGGATTCGCTGGCACAGGCGGCTGGGCGTTGTAATCGCGAGGGAAAATTGCCGGTGGGGCGCACGGTCCTGTTCGAGGCGGCTGAGCACAAGCTACCGGCGGTGTTCCGGCAGCCGGTGGATGCGATGAAGGATGCGCTGCGTCATTGTGCTGATGACCCGCTCGGGCTGGAGGCGGTGCGACGCTATTTCCGGACGCTCTATTGGGCCAAGGGGGATGACGCGCTGGATGCCGCGAAGCTCGATGGCGAGCGCTATCCCATCATTGCGGCTGTCAGGGACGGATTCGATGCCAGAAGCCTCAAGCTCGATACGCCTTTCGCGAGCATCGCCGCTGCCTTCCGCATCGTCGAGGACATTATGGATCCGGTGATCGTCCCGTGGCGCGGTGGAAGCGATCCAGATGAAGTGCCGCAGCTGCTCTCCAAGCTTCGGTTCGCCGCGCGACCGCCCGGGGCCGTGCTGCGACGCCTGCAGCAATTTACCGTCTCGGTGCCCGTGAGAGCGCGCTTGGCAATGATCGCGAGCGGCGCCGTCCAACCTGTTAGCCCAGATTATGGCGATCGCTTCGTCGCGCTGGTGGCCGACAGCCTGTACCGGGATCAAACCGGCTTGTTTCTGGACCCATTCGCGATGACCGTCGAATCCGGATTCATGTGACTTGCCTTATCGTTGCGGTCGGCGGGGAGGCTTGCGCACTCGTCCCCGCTGTGGGAAGCTCTCCGAAAAAGGGGAAATGCATGGCCTACGGCGTCCGGCTGCATGTCTGGGGCGATTACGCCTGCTTCACCAGGCCCGAAATGAAGGTGGAGCGCGTCTCCTACGACGTGATGACCCCGTCCGCAGCGCGTGGCGTCCTGGAGGCGGTACATTGGAAGCCGGCGATCCGCTGGGAAGTCACGCGTATCCACGTGCTGAAGCCAATACGGTTCGTCTCGATCCGCCGCAACGAAACCTCGCAAAAGGCGTCGACCCATAGTGCGGCGATGGCGATGAGGAAGGGCACGACCGCAGGGCTCGGCATCGACGTCGGGGCAACCCGGCAGCAACGTGCGACGACGTTGCTGGCCGATGTCGGCTATGTGATCGAGGCGCGGTTCGTGCTAACCGACAAGGCGGGCGATGAAGACACCCCCGCCAAGCACATCAACATGTTCAACCGCCGAGCGCGGGAGGGACAGTGCTTCCACCGCCCCTGTCTAGGCACCCGCGAATTCTCCGCCGACTTTCGCCTGCTCGAGGAGGGGGAAAGCTTACCTCCCTCTCTGCTGCCCGAGACTGACCGCAGCCGCGATCTGGGGTGGATGACCTACGAGCCCGGCTACACGGCTGAAATGCCAGTCCGTTTTTTCCGCGCCAAACTCGAGGATGGTGTCCTCGAGGTAGAGAAGCTGCTCACCCATGGGACGGCTGGATGACAATTCTCCAGTCGCTCGCCAGCTATTATGAACGCATGGCGGCGCGCGGGGAGGCCGAGCCGCCCGGCTTCAGCCGAGAGAAGATCAGCTTCGCCGTTGTGCTCGATCTGACCGGGGAGCCAGTCGCGGTTATGGACCTCCGGGACTCGAGCGGAAAGAGGCCGGTTCCAGCGCTGCGGGACGTACCCGCGTCGTTTAAGCGGTCCGGCACGGGAGTTCACCCATTCTTCCTCTGGGATAGTAGTGCCTACGTATTTGGCGTCTCGTCGGACGAGACCAAGCGCACGGCAGCAAAACACCAAGCTTTTCGCGAGCATCATGCCGCACTGCTGACCAGTGCGACCGATGTGGGTCTGCTCGCGCTTCGTCGTTTCCTGGAGAAATGGGCGTCGGAGCGTTTCAGCTCTGCGCCCTTCACGCCCGACATGCGGGACACGAACATCGTCTTCCGACTTGATGGCGATGTCGATGAGCGAGGCCGACCGCGCTTCATCCACGAGCGTCCCGCGGCCCGGCCGCTCATCGAGGAGCGTTCGAGCGAAGGCGAGACGGGGTTTTGCCTAATTACGGGCGCCGAGGGGCGCATTACGCGGCTGCACCCCGCCATAAAGGGTGTGCACGCGAACAGTCCGCCGCCGGGCGGGAGTTACTCACTGGTTTCGTTCAACCTGCCCGCTTTTGAATCCTGGGGCAAAACCCAGGGTGCCAACGCTCCAACTGGTCAGGCGGCAGCCTTTCGTTACGGCGCCGCGCTCAATCGCTTGCTCGACCGTGGGAGCCGCAATCGCATTCGCATCGGAGACGCTACTGTCGCTTTCTGGGCGGATGCGAGCGCAGCCGAGGAGAATCCCGCCGCGGCGGCGGAAGCGTTCCTGGCCTCCTTGTTGGGTGAGGTCGAGAAGCGCGAGGATTACGACACGCAGCAAGCCGCAAAGCTGCGCGAAGCGCTCGAGTCCCTTGCGAAGGGACAGCCTACCCGAATCGGCACAGATGAGCTTTATCCGGAAACCCGTATTCATATTCTGGGATTGTCCGCCAATGGGCCGCGGCTGTCTGTTCGCTTCTGGCTCACCGAGAGCCTCGGCGAGCTGGCATCCAATCTCCGCGCGCACGAGCGCGATTGCCGGGTCGAGCCACTGCCGCGACAATGGGGCGCTGGTCCGTCCATCAACCGCCTGCTGGTGAAGACCGTTGCTGCGCAGGAGA
>JAPTUI010000373.1 GCA_028067895.1 Pseudomonadota bacterium
TTCGGTGGTGAATGTCGCACTTGTGTTTGCTCCCTTCCTCCGCTCAGGGCTGCGACCAGCGCGCCCGCGCTCATCGCTCCCGCAAGCATTTTTCCGGCGTGCCTATCGAAGAGTTTGTGGAAATCCGTCATTACATTGAATTTTTCTTCGATTTCATCGAAGTTGTTGCGCAATGCTTGCCGCCTACTTCTGATATCCGCTTCGATCGAAACTGTCGTTCGGGTCATGCTGACACACCTCATTCAGATGTGGGCGATTCTGCAACGGAGTTTGGCGTGCTTATCCTCCTCAACGCCACAAACCCGGCGGTCGCAGAGCCAAGTGCGAGCACCACGGATACTAGCAATGCTGAGACCCAAATCAGAAACACATAGGATAACGCATACACGAGTGCCAGGAGAACGAAGAACACAGCGAAAAGTGCGCCAACAACACTGACCGCCAGCAAAAATAGACTAGATTTCCACCGCTCGAGGGTCTCCCGAACTTCTGCTTTGGCTAGCGAGAACTCAGACCGGACAATACTCTCGGTATTGTCGAAGATATCCCGGACAATAGCGAAAAACGACCGGTCAGGCATGGGCATGAGTATTGGTCAAAGAATCAATCACGCGAAAACATGCGGGCAAGGACAAACCCGATAGCTGCGGCGCCGAGCAGCGCCGGGACGGGATTATCCTTCACGAGTCGCTTCACATCCTTGGCCACGCTCGCCATATCGTTCTCGCGGATGTACTTCGCGGTTTTTGTCAACGAATCCGCAGCAGCATGAGCCGCTCGCGCGACCTTCGGTCCGC
This sequence comes from Pseudomonadota bacterium, assembly GCA_028067895.1. GTDB lineage: Bacteria > Pseudomonadota > Gammaproteobacteria > Steroidobacterales > Steroidobacteraceae > 13-2-20CM-66-19. The sequence goes on from JAPTUI010000373.1 coordinate 798, forward strand.
CAGGCAGGGAGTCGGAGTCTTCGTGGAGCCTGTCGCTGGCGGCGTCTGCGCGCTGGGCGGCGCCTTCCTGCGCGCCTTGGATCTTGTCTGCGACTTTACGACCAATGCTCGCGGTAGAGGATAGCGACGATGTGCTGCCCTCGCCAGGCCCCCCGGCGCCGTGAGTCTCGCCTGACGTCGAAGTGCTCATTGTCGAATGTGCTTCTGAATTCATGATGTGGAGTCCTTGAAAATCCGATCGAATAGCGCGTCCGCAATTGGAGACAACAGAGCGCGAGAGCTGACGAGGACGTGGCCTATCGGCTCTCTAAAAAACGGGCCTGGAATCTCTCGATGTCCGCAGTATGACCTGCCCGTATTCTCTGTCTGTGCGCTGACGGACGCATCTTGTAATCGGCACGGTACCCGGTTCAACAGGGTGCGGCATGAGTACGGCCTTAATTCCGGAACACGTGCGCCGAGCGTCGCGGAATCATTCTCGTTCTTGATCGCTAACGATTGGAGCGTGCACGCAGGAATCGCGCAGCTGGCCCCCTATACCCGTGGGCTCGGACTGTGCAAGGAGCCGGAGGAATTGGCTGCCGTTCGGGACGCCGGCAGACGGGCTCCCGCGCGGCTCATCAGCGACGACCCACGCGGCGCTGCTTGCGGCCGGGATTTGCCGGCGCAGTCCGGTGCCGACTATGAGGCTGCTCGTCGACTACGGGCCTGGGTTGAGTGATAACCGAGTGACGCTCACGCCGACCGCTGACGCAAGCGTCACGGTGGCGGCGTGGTAGACCGATAGTGGTAATGCGCAGCAAGCGGATTTCGCCGAGCTTGGCGCGTTCTACTGGCCGCTGGTGCCAAGGCGAAGCGAAGGAACATTGACTCGCGGCACATCGCAGAACCTAGCTCACTGTTCCCGATTTTCCTGCCAGGAAGTCGCCCGATGAGGCGGTGTGCGCACAGTGCCGGCCCGGCCGCTAGGTGCGGAAGCGCACTGAGAAACCGCGCGCCCACGGGCACATTGCGCGGGTCGCGCTTGCGAGCATGGGCATGTGCCGATGAAGCTCCGCCGCGCGGACGGCCCGGCGCGGCGATGATCTCCCGACAGACGAGCAACTGCGCGGTTCGGCAGTCTCGCGGCCCGGCCGGACTGGAACCATGGTGAGCGGGTGGTGCTCAGGACGGGACGGCGGGCGCGCGCGCGAGCCGTCGGGCGAATGTCGGCGAGCATGGTGTGGATGCGGTTGGTGAGGGCGTTGAAGGTGGCGTGGGAAGGTGCAAGCAGGTGGTGCATCCGTCAGGTCCTCGCGGCGTCCGGACTGCGAAGCCGACGCTCCTATGCGGGTGAGACAATTGTGGGTCGCGGGGCGGAAAGCGTGGGAACTGGTCGAACGCGCGAGTGCGGCGACGCGGACGAAGCGCAACGACGGGCAAGGCCGGACACGAGAGAGCGGACCGGTCACTTCAGCGCCGCAGATGAGGAGTTCAGACGCCCTACCAGGTGATGGGGTGGTAGTGTCCGTCGTGGTACATCTGCCGACACGGAGTGGGCGTTAGGGTGTTGGTGGGACGAGCGGCGTGAATGGGAGAGGTGCAACATGGGCTTGATTCTAGTTGTAATACTGGTCCTACTGCTGGTCGGCGGCGGTGGCGGATATTATGGTTACAGACGCTATGGTGGAGCCGGCCTCGGTGGAATTGTCATGCTGGTGCTGGTCATTCTTCTCGTCCTATGGGTTTTTGGCCGAGTTCACATGCAACGCTGACACAGGCAGACGCGAAGTGGGGAAATGAGTCCCCGGGGAGCCCGGCGCGGCGCATGTCGAGGGGGTGCCGCGGTCTCGGGTCGCGATGGCTCCCGCCGACATCGGAGCGTTCGAGGACGCGAGTGACCCCGTCGGCTTGAGCCGTTTGCACGGCGTCCGGGCGTGTCAGTCACCGTAACGTTCTGCGCTGTTATCCATCCCGGCGGCCGTCGGTCGTGCTCGAGCGGCTCTATGAGGCGGCGCCGCGCGGTCCGTGTGGACCCGGGGTGCCGGCTTGTGCGCTATCCCGTAACGCGCGCAAGGAGAGCGCTGCGGTCCCGGGTGGGCGTCGGCGCCGGGGGCAGAAAACTGCTGCGTATGCAAGCCGAACTGCGCGTTCGCCACTGGGTCAGGGCAGCGCGTAACAGAGGAGCGCTGGGTGAGATCCGTGAACTCGATGAGCGTCGCTGGCGAGCGCCTATGGCGGTTCGGCTTCGTTTGTCAGCGCTTGCGGCTCGGGCGGCACGTCAGGGAGTTGGCGGGCGAAACGCGCGCTGGGTCATCGGTGTGCCTTCGGCTGCTCATGCGGCGTCTGGGAATCAGGGCCCATATGGGAGCGAATCGCCCTGCGTGGCACCGGCCGGCCTCGGAACAGGCGGCGCACCGACCGTCAAAGGGGGTGCTTCGGACCGATCGGGCGCGCAGAGCCCGCCGGCGCGGGTGGCGTCAACAGCGCGGCAGCAGGCGATCGGTCTCCGTCTTTACCACGGCGTAGCACTCGCAGCACAGCCGTTCGAGCTGCGGCCGGTCGAGCACCGTAATCTTCCCGCGGACGTACTGGATGACACCTAGCTTCTGAAGCTTGCCGGCAGCTTCGGTGACCCCCTCGCGGCGCACCCCCAGCATGTTTGCAATGAGTTCTTGAGTCATGGTCAACTGATTGCTCGGCAGTCGGTCGAGTGACAGCAACAGCCAGCGGCACAGCTGCTGATCGACAGAGTGGTGCCGGTTGCACACCGCAGTCTGGGCCATCTGCGTGAGCAACGCTTGGGTGTAGCGTAGTAGCAGCTGCTGCAGTTCGCCGTTGCGGTGAAACTCATCTTTGAGCCGCTGTCCGATCAATCGGTACGCGTGCCCGGCGCTCTGCACGATGGCCCTGCTCGGGGTGGTCTCGCCGCCCATGAACAGTGCCACGCCGATCAGGCCCTCGTTGCCTACCACCGAGATC
>JAPTUI010000178.1 GCA_028067895.1 Pseudomonadota bacterium
GGTCCGTCCGCGGCTGCCTCGGCCTCTCGGGGTGCCTCACTGCTCGGCGTGGGGTCGCTCGCTTCGGCAGCGCCGGGCAGTTCACTCTCGCCCTCGCCCTCGTCCACGGGTTCGAGCATGACATTGGTTTCGAGCAGTTCGCGGATATGCGCCTGAAGCTCGAGCGCGGGTAGCTGCAGAAGCCGGATCGCCTGCTGCAGCTGCGGGGTCATGGTCAGTTGCTGACCCAGCTTGAGCTGCAGTGAGGGTTTTAGCATGGCGGCATGGAGGGCGGTCGCGGCTGTCCTGGGGCTGCGGATGAGGCGGATCGATGCGGCGATGTTCGGTGCGCCGGCAGACTCCTCACAAGCGGAACGACTCGCCCAAGTACACCTCACGGACCTGGGGATTGGCAAGGATTTCTTCGGCGTTTCCGGCCGCGATCACAGTTCCCTGATTGACGATGTACGCGCGTGAGCACACCCCGAGCGTTTCGCGTACGTTGTGGTCGGTGATCAGCACCCCGATGCCGCGCTCGGTGAGCTCGCGGATGATGCGCTGGATGTCGAGCACCGAAAGCGGATCGACGCCGGCGAACGGCTCATCGAGCAGCATGAAGCGCGGTTCGGCCGCCAGTGCACGCGCGATCTCCACGCGCCGGCGTTCCCCGCCGGAGAGCGACAGGCCGAGGCTGCGCCGCACGTGCCCGATGCGCAGCTCATCGAGCAGCTCCTCCAGACGCTGTTCGCGGGCGGCACGGTCGAGGTCGGCGCGCGTCTCGAGGATCGCGAGCACGTTGCTCTCGACCGACAGGCGGCGGAACACCGAGGCCTCCTGGGGCAGATAGCCCAGGCCGAGCTGCGCGCGCCGGTGCACCGGCAGGCGGGTGATGTCGCGCTCGCCGAGCTGGATGCTGCCGGCATCGCAACGGACGAGTCCGACGAGCATGTAGAACGCAGTGGTCTTGCCGGCGCCGTTCGGGCCGAGCAGTCCGACCACCTCGCCGCTGGCGACCTCGAGGTCGAGTCCGCGCAGCACCGTGCGCGAGCCGTAGCGTTTCTCAAGACCCGTGGCGCGCAGCGACATCAGGAGGACCGTCCGGCGGGCGGGGTTGGCCCCGAGGGGCTGGCGGGTGGCGTGCCGCGCGAGGACTTGCGCGGCGCGATGGTGATGTGTACCCGCTCGCCGGAACCGCTCGAGGTGGCCTGGATCCGCTCCTGGTTGATGTTGTAGAGAATCGACGGCCCGCTGAATTCGTCGCGGCCGACGGCGACCCACGCCTTCTGGCTCAGCCGCACCGTGCCCGCGGTGACGTTGTAGACGATCTGGTTGGCGTGTCCCTGCGTGACTCTGCCCTGGGCGCTCTGCTGCCTGAACTGCGCCGGAGCGCCCGTCACCGCCACGCGCGCGATGCGGCTGCGGTCGATCTGGACGACTGCCTGGTCCGAGGTCAAGCTCCCATGGGGCGGGGCATGCACCTGGACGTTGCCCTGGAGCGTCCACTTACCGTCTGGACGGCCCAGGCCGCTCGCGTGGGCTCGGTCCGCCACGACGGTGATCTTGCCTTGCTGGATCGTGATCTTCTGAAACGCACCGGTGTGCGATTTGTAGTCGATCTCGGAGGACGCGGCGTCGAATGTGTACGAGCCGTGCGCATTGAACAGCGGTTTGGCTTGCGCGGGCGTTGCCTGCGCCATCCGGGGCGCCGAGGCGGCCAGAACGGAACCGGCCAGGCCGCAGAGCAGCCGTGATCTAGTGCGAGAGCGTGACGATGGCATGGACCTTGGATTCTAACTGCAGTCGGTGGGCCTTCAAGTTCACCGCGAGCCCGGTGGCCTCGAGCGTCTGTCCCGCCCACAACAGGGTCACGGGGTCATCGCTGCGTACCTCATCGGCACGGCTGTCGAAGGTGAGCGTATCGGTGCGGATCCGGATCGGCGCGTGCGAGCCGTTCAGTGCCGCAAGCACGTGCACGTCGCCGGAGAGCTGTACCCGCTCCGTGCCGTGCAGGAGTGCGCCGCGCTCGGCGGTTGCCGACCAGTGATTGCCGCTCGGGTCCTGGAACGTGAGGGCAACCTGCGTCAGCTGGACTCGGTCCCGGCGCGGCAATTGACGGACCGTGGCGGCGTTGATCGTGTACAGCGGCAGACCGTTCTTGCCGGTCTCGATCAGCTGCGCATCGCGGGCCGAGTACCCCTCGCTGGTGTCGGCGCGCTGCACCGTCGCGGCTTGCGGCGCACGGTTCTGCCGGGCGAGCAGCAGCGATCCGATGATCACGGCCACGATCGTGAGCAGTGCGAAGATGCGGTACATCACGCCGGAGGACCTCCCCGGCGGGCGGCGAGCAGCTGATCGCACACCTCGCGTACCGCACCCAGGCCGCCCGGCAGGCGCGTGACCGTGTCGGCAGCCGACCGTGCCGCCTCGTGCGCGTCAGCCACGGCGAAGGACAGGCCTACGAGGCCCATCAATGCAACGTCCGGCGTGTCGTCCCCGATGCAGGCGCACTCGGCCGGCTCGACGCGCAGCCGCGCGCACAGCCGTGCGAACGCCGCTGGCTTGTCGTCGACACCCTGCATGACGTGGCGGATTCCGAGCTCCCGGCAGCGCTGGCGCGTCATGGTCGAGCGTCGCCCCGAGATTACCGCGAGGATCACGCCCGCCGCGGCCAGTTGCTTCAGTCCCGCCCCGTCGCGTACGTGAAACACCTTCAGCGCCTCGCCGCGCGGACCATAGTAGAGACGACCGTCGGTGAGTACACCGTCGACGTCGAGAATCAATACACGTACGCGGGCCGGATCGGCGCTCATGAACGGCTCGACGTGCGGCTCATACGACGCCAGCGCGGAACAGGTCGTGCACGTTGAGTGCCCCGACCAGCCGACCTTGCGCATCGGCGACCGGCAGCGCGGTGATGCGGTGCAGTTCCATCTGATGGACGGCCTCGGCGGCGAGCTCCCGCGGGCCGATCGTCTTGCACGGCGAGGTCATTACTTCGCGCATCGTCGCGCGGTGCACGTCGATCTGCCGATCGAGCGTGCGGCGCAGGTCCCCGTCGGTGAACACCCCGCAGATGCGGTGTTCGCCATCCGTGATGACGGTCATGCCGAGTCCCTTGCGCGACATTTCGAGCAACCCCTGGCCGAGCGGCGCCTCGGGTCGCACCTCGGGCAGTGCCGCACCGGTGCGCATCAGTTGCTCGACCCGCAGCAGCAGCTGGCGGCCGAGCGTGCCGCCAGGATGTGAGCGCGCGAAATCCTGCTTGGTGAAGCCACGGGCATCCAACACCGCCACCGCCAGCGCATCGCCCATTGCGAGCGCCGCGGTCGTGCTGGCGGTCGGTGCGAGGTTCAGCGGACACGCCTCCTCCGGGACGCTCACGTCGAGCACCACGGCGGCGGCGCGGCCCAGGGTGGACTCGGGCTTGCCGACCATGGCGATCAGCGGCACCCCCAGACGCGCCAGGTGCGGCAGCAGCAGCAGCACTTCCGGGGTCTCCCCCGAGTTCGACAGCGCCAGCACCACGTCGGTGCGCGTGATCACGCCCAGGTCGCCGTGGCTGGCCTCGGCCGGATGCAGGAAGAAGGCCGGGCTTCCGGTGCTGGCGAGGGTGGCGGCGACCTTGCGCGCCACGTGGCCGGATTTGCCGATTCCGGTGACCACCACCCGGCCCTGGCAGTTCAGGCACAGGCGGCAGGCGGCCGCGAAGCGGCCATCGAGCCGAGCCAGGAGCGCCTGGACGGCGCGCGCCTCGATCGAGAGCGCGCGCTGCGCCGCCGCCAGCAGGCTCTGGTCGGCGGGGTCGGCGGAATTGGCAGCGGCATTCATGGGCCGGAATTGTAGCAAGTCCGCCTTTGCTCCCCGGCCCGTTCCGCGCCGGCGCGCCACGGGTTTGGGGCAGCGCGGGGCCGCCCCGTCGATTAATATGGGTGCATGAACGCAGAGGAAGTCGCGCGGCTGATCCGCGCCGGCCTGCCCGGAGCCGATGTCCGGGTCCAATCGGAAGACCAGACGCACTTTGCGGCCCGCATCGTGGCCGAGCAGTTCAGCGGCCTGCGCAGCGTGGCCCGCCATCAGCTCGTGTACCGCACCCTCGGGGCGCGGATGGGTGGGGAGATCCATGCACTGTCGATCGAAGCGCTGACCCCGGCCGAAGCCAGAGGCTGAGATGGACAAACTGCAGATCCAGGGCGGGGTCCCGCTCGAGGGCGAGGTGCGCATCTCCGGGGCCAAGAACGCGACGCTGCCGATTCTGGCCGGTGCGCTGCTGGCCGACGGCCCGGTGGTCGTCGGCAACGTGCCGCATCTGAAGGACGTGACCACGACGGTGGAGCTCCTCGGCGGCATGGGCGCGACCGTTACGATCGATGAGCGCATGCGCATCGAGGTCGATCCGACCACCGTTCGCGATTACTCCGCGCCGTACGAACTGGTCAAGACGATGCGCGCCTCGATCCTGGTGCTCGGCCCGCTCGTGGCCCGCTACGGGCGCGCCGATGTGTCGCTGCCGGGCGGCTGCGCCATCGGCGCCCGGCCGGTCAATATCCACGTCGCCGGCCTGCAGGCCCTCGGTGCCGACATCACCATCGAGGGCGGTTACATCCGGGCGCGCGCCAGCCGGTTGCGCGGGGCGCGACTGGTGCTCGACACCGTGACGGTGACCGGCACGGAGAACCTGATGATGGCCGCGACGCTCGCGGCGGGCGAGACCGTCATCGAGAACGCCGCGCGCGAACCCGAAGTGGTCGATCTGGCGAATTTCCTGATCAGCATGGGGGCGAAGATCCGCGGCGCCGGCACCGACAAGATCATCGTCGAGGGCGTCGAGCGTCTAAGCGGCACGAGCTACGAAGTGCTTCCCGATCGCATCGAGAGTGGCACCTACCTGGTGGCCGGCGCGATCACCGGCGGGCACGTGCGCATCAAGAACGCCCGTCCGGACCATCTGGATGCCGTTCTGGTGAAGCTGCAGGAGGCCGGCGCGCAGGTCGACGTCGGCGAAAACTGGGTCGAGGTCGACATGCGCGGCCGCCGGCCGCGCGCCATCGACGTGCGTACTGCGCCGTACCCGGCATTCCCAACCGACATGCAGGCGCAATTTGCGGCATTGAATACCGTCGCGGACGGTGTCGGGACCATCATTGAGACGATTTTCGAGAACCGGTTCATGCACATGCTGGAGATGCGCCGGCTGGGTGCGGAGATCCGTCTGGAAGGCAACACGGCAATCATCCACGGGGTTTCGCATCTGAAGGCTGCGCCGGTGATGGCAACCGACCTGCGCGCCTCGGCGAGTCTGGTGCTCGCCGGGTTGATTGCCGACGGGCGAACCGAAATCGAGCGTATCTATCACATCGACCGCGGTTACGAGGCCATCGAAGAGAAACTGTCACAGCTGGGTGCGCAGATCAAACGAGTGCCGAACTGACGCTCCGGGCGCTGCGCAGCCGTTCGCGGAGCATTGATCGGGGGGAATATGCGGATAGGCATGATTGGGCTCGGCCGGATGGGCGCCTACATGGTGCGCCGGCTGATCGAAGATGGGCACGAGTGCGTGGCCTACGACAAGTCCGCGCAGGCGGTGCAGGCCGCTGCGGCGGTGGGCGCGATCGGGGTGAGTTCGGCGGCGGACCTGATCGCGCAGCTGCCGGCGCCGCGCGCGGTGTGGATCATGGTGCCGGCGGCGGCGGTCGACGCGGTGATCGCACAGCTGCGTCCGTTGCTCACCGCGGGCGATACGCTGGTCGATGGCGGCAATTCGCATTATTCGGATGACATCCGCCGCGCCGATGAGCTGCACGAGAGCGGCATTCACTATCTGGACGTCGGGACCAGCGGCGGGGTGCTCGGCCTCGAGCAGGGCTACTGTCTGATGGTCGGGGGGGAGATGCGCACCTTCGAGCAGCTCGAGCCGATTTTCGCGACCCTCTCTCCGGGCGGACGCATTCCGCCGGCTGCCGGCCGCGCGCGCACCGCAGCGGACACCGCACCGATGGGCTACGTCTATTGCGGGCCGAGCGGCGCCGGTCACTTCGTCAAGATGGTGCACAACGGCATCGAGTACGGCGTCATGGCGGCCTACGCCGAGGGCCTGAGCGTCCTGCAGAACGCCGATGCCGGCCTGCGCGCGGCGCAGGCGACGGATGCCGAGACCGCGCCGCTCGAGCATCCAAGGCATTTTCAATACCGGTTCGACATCGCCGCCATCACCGAGGTCTGGCGCCACGGCAGCATCATCTCCTCGCGCCTGCTCGACCTCACCGCGCGCGCCGTGGCCTCCGATCCGACTCTGTCGAACTTCAGCGGACGGGTGTCGGATTCGGGCGAGGGTCGCTGGACGGTGCAGGCCGCAATCGACATGGGCGTGCCGGCGAACGTGCTGAGCGCGGCCCTCTATGCCCGCTTCGCCTCGCGCGGCACGGGCGAGTTCGCCGACAAGGTGCTCTCGGCGATGCGCTTAGGCTTCGGCGGTCACGAGGAGCGCAAGGGCTGAGGCGAGCCGCGGCCGGCGCCGGCGGAATGCTCCGCCGGCGCGCCGCGGTACCTTAATGCGCCGCCGCCGCCGCCGCCGCGGTGATGTTGCCGATCATCGGCAGCACGCCGCGGCCGCCGACCACCTGCGGCAGATGGCCGTTCCACTTGCTGACCGCCTCCTGCTGGATCAGTTCCGGGGTGAGCGTGCTCTGCAGCAGCTTCTGCGCCTGTGACTGCGCGGTCGCTTCGACGATCCTCTGCTGGGCAACGACTTTTGCCTTCTGCAATTCGTATTCGGCCTGCAACGCCCGCTGCTGCGCCACCTGTTTCTCCTCAATGGCCGCAGCGAACTGACGACTGAAATGGAAGTCGGTGATGTTCACCGCATCGACCACTACCCGAAACGGCGAGAGCGCCGTGCGGATCTGACCTTCGATCTGGTTGCGGACCTGGTCGCGCTCGACGATCAGGTCCTGCGCGTTGAAATGCGCGGTGACCGCCTTGACGGCGTTGCTGATCGCCGGGCGGATCACCTTGCGGATCAACTGCGGCTCGCTGCCGATGTGCTGATAGACCCACTCGGCATCCCCGGGCAGGATGTGCCAGTTGGTCGCGACGGTCGTCGAGACGTTCTGCAGATCGAGGCTCGCGGCGGTCTCGATGTCCTGCGAGTTCTGCACCTGCACGTTCATGTGTGCAACGCTCTGCATGAAGGGTATCTTCAAGTGCAGCCCCGGATCGAGCACGCCGGGCTGCACCGCGCCGAACGTCATCAGTACACCGCGCTCGCCGGGGCCGATCTGCGCAAACGCGCCACTGGCGAGGATCAGTGCCACCAATACCGCGATGCCGATGCTGATCAGCCGTCCGTTCGGCGGGGGCAGGTGGGGTCGTTGGGCACTCATCGGTAAATCTCCGCGTTCATTGCAGCACCGAGAGAATTTGCTCGCGCCGATTCCACAGCGCCTGGATATCCTGCGCGTCGAGCAGTTGCGTCAGTGCCGCTGCAGCGCTCGCGCCATCGGTGAGCGCAAGTGCGCCATCGTGCAAGCTCACCACGGCGAGCACCAAGTCCCCGTCTGCGGCGACCAGCTGCTCGAGGGTGGTTCGCTCGTTGCGATGCCGCTGGTGGATGCGGTCCATCTCGGGTACCGCAGCGGTGCGGATCGCGGTCTCGAGCGTCTCGATTCTGCGCGCTGCGCGTTCGAGTGCTTGTGCGACGCTTACTGCGGCCGGATCGGCAAACGGATGCTCCCGGGTTGGCGCAGGCAGATGTTCTCGCCGGAAGTCCGATTCCAGCGCCGCAGCGTGTGCACGGCATTGGCCGAGCAGCTCGCTCAGTTTGCCGCGGATCAACAGGTCATCGGCCCGCAGCTGGTTTTCGCGGCGGTAGAAATTGTAGCCCCAGCCGTAGAAGAGGTTGGCGAGGACCTGCTTGACGGGGCCGGCCGCTTCGATCGGGTTGGCGGTGCTTTTCAGTTCCATGTTCAAGGCTCCGCGGTCCAGCCGGCGCCACGGCGACCGGCTGGACCGGACTGGATCAGAGGGCGGACTTCGGGCCCGCACCGGTCGGCTGCAGCGCGTTGCCGACGGGGAAGGTGCCCATGGTGGCGCCGCCGATGAAGAACGGCTGACCCACAGCGGCGTTCGGCGCCGAGACGAGGCCCTTTTCGGCCATCTTCAGGGCGACGTAGTAGCGCACCGCATCGAGTTCGGAGAGGCCGAAGGCGCGCAGCGAAATCAGCTCGCGCATGCGCTCGTCCTTCGGCAGGATCAGTACTTTGGCGTCATTCAACGTGATGCCGTACACGCCGAGGAAGTCCGCCAGGTGCTGCTTGACGAGCTCGACGATTTCGTGGATGTGCTCGTTGATCTTCTCCATCGGCGTGACCTGCACGACCTGGTTGATCGCCTGCTCGACGACGGGGCCGGCGTAGCTCGCCACCTCGTCGGTGGAAATGAAGTGCTTGGCGAACGGCATGTGCGTCACGAGCTTCAGCGCGCCGTCCTTGGTGTCGACGTGCACGTAGTACTCGACTTGGTATTGCATCTCGGCCATTTCGGACGAGGTTGCCAGGCCCGCGCTGCGCACCAGCAGCTTGGCGCGATTGACGTAGAGGACCTCGTATTGCCAGGGCGACTGGCCGCCGAAGAACCCGGTGACGAAGCTGCCGAGCAGCGGCTTGTCGGGCGTCTGGATGGGGAATTGGCCGGTGTCGTACACCCCGAGCACCGCGCCGCGCGACTTGAGCACCGCGAAATGGTTGGCTTCCACGGTGAGCAGGCTCCCGGACACCAGATTCTGGTCCGGGTAGTGAAACGCAAGCACGTTCGGTCCCATCACGTCGGTGCCGTCGGGATTGAGTGTCGAGACTACCTGTCGGGTCAAGGCCATCGTCCGTCTCCTGTATCAGAATGGTGTCGGTTGAGAGTTTGGTCAGTGTGCGCCGCAGCACGCCACGCGGTTCTCTTGTGTGTGGAGTTCTTGTGTGTCCGCTCGCGCCAGTGGATCCCATCATCAGCGCTGGAGCGATTGTAATCCAATTGCGTTGCTCAGCCACGGTCACGGGTGGGTAACGTTGCAGCGGTAACCTAAAAGAAGGGGATTGTTTCGCGATTTGTGTATTGGTATATTAATACACATGGATGCATCGTTGCTGATGATTCAGCCGAGCGCGCCTGAGCCGATCTACCGACAGATCCTCGAGCAGCTGCGCCGGTTGATTGCCGCGGGTCAGCTGGCCGAGGGCGAGCGGCTGCCCTCGGTGCGCGAGGTGGCTGTGGCGCATGCCGTCAATCCCATGACGGTCTCGCGGGCCTACGGCCTGGCGGAGGCCGAGGGGCTGCTCGAGCGGTTGCGCGGCAAGGGGATGGTGGTGGCCGCACAGAGTGCGCGTGCCCGCTCGCAGGCCGAACGACTCGCGCTTCTCGAGCCACCGTTGCAGGCGCTGACGCGCCAAGTCAAGGAATTGGAATTGCCCGCCGAGCTGGTGCTGCGGCGGTTGGGAAAGCTGTTGGGGGAGTAAGTCATGGCAGAGTCGAGCGCGGCGTATCCGCCGATCATGGTGCGCGGTCTACGGCACAGCTACGAGGCACATCCTGCACTGCGCGGGGTCGATCTGCAGGTCCGTCAAGGCACTGTGCTCGGCTTGATCGGGCGCAACGGTGCGGGCAAATCGACCTTGATCCGAGCGCTTCTCGGCTTGCTGATGCCGGAGGCCGGCAGCGCGTGGGTGCTCGGCGAGCCGGCGCTGCAGCTCACCGATCGGGTCAAGGAGCGTCTCGCCTACGTGCCGCAGCAACCGGAGGTCTTTCCCTGGCTCACCGCCGAGCAGATGCTGCGCTTCGTCGGCCAATTCTTTCCGCGGTGGGACGCGTCGTTCGCCAAGGACACGCTCTCGCGCTGGTCGATTCCCTCGACCCGTCCGCTCGCGAAACTATCCCCCGGAGAGCGCCAGCGCGTGGAGCTCATCCGCGCCCTCGCGAGCCGCCCGGAGGTGTTGGTGCTCGATGAGCCGGCTGCCGCGCTCGATCCAGTCGCCCGTCGGGACCTGTTGCGCGAGGTGGCATTGCGGGCCGGAGAGGATGGTTGCACGGTCATTTTCTCGAGTCACATCGTTTCGGACCTTGAGCGCGTGGCATCACAGGTCGCCCTGATGCACGAAGGGCAACTGCGTTTGCACTGCGAACTCGATGCCGCCAAGGAGCGCTATGCGCGGCTTTGGTTGCCTGCGCAATTCACGGCAGTTGCGCCGGCCGCGGCACTCAGTCGTCGGGCGCAAGCCGATGGTAGCCTCACTTTGGTCGTCGAGCGAGATGCGGGCGGGCGCTGGCCCGAGGTCGTCCAGATGGCCGGGGCGCGCCTTGATGCTCTGGGGTTGGAGGATTTGTTCGTGGAGATTGCCGCGTGAACCTCACACTCCTGCTGGCGATGCCATGGGCGGGCCTGCGCACGTCGTTGCGCCGGGTATGGGTATTGTTTTCGCTCGCCTGTTGGGGTGGGGCCCTTGCCCTGTTCCTGGAGAGGCCCGGCTTCATGCATCAGGCCTGGTCAGTCGCGACGATGCTCCTGGCCTTCTGGTTGGCGATGATGGGGCTGCTGTTGTCTTCGCTGCTGCTGCCGGCGCTCGAGGCGCGACAACTGTGCCTGCCGCGGCTCCAGCGCGCCGCGGCGCTCAGCTTGCTCCTGAACGTAGTGCTGGTGCTTGTGGCGGTGGCGCCTATGGTGTGGCTGAGCGGTCATCCGCGCGTCGCCGGTCAGGTGCTCCTCCTCGGTCTTGTCGCCGGCTTCGCGTATGCGCTGCTGCCGGCGCTGTGGATTCTGCCGCTGTTGCTGATGCTGCCGCTCTGGCACGCGGTCGGCCACCTGTCGCATTGGCGAATGATCGGCCCGAACGACCCTCGGTTCATTTGGGTCACGACCACGGTCATCGCCCTCGCCGGCCTGAGCTGTGCGTGGTGTTGGCGTCGCCTGATGCGCTACGGGGTGCAACCGATTGGCTGGCGGATGCGCCCGACGATACTGAATTTCCATCTGAGCGCCCGGCGAATGACGGGCGATCCGCAAGTCCTTCTCGCCTGTCAGACGCCATCCTGGCTTCTGCCCCAGGTGCGGATGGACGTTGCCGGTCCAGGTCACTTCCCGCGGACGCTGCGAATCGCGCTGGGCGGGGTCTTTCTTCCGGTCACCGTGCGCAGTGCCGCTCGGCAGCTGCTGCTGCCGGGATTGCTGGTATTGATCACGTTCGTTCCGCTGTTGGCGTCAAAGGGTGCAGAGCATGATGCGAACCTGCGCGCGACGGTGCTGAGCTTCGCGGGCATGGGGATCGGTCTGTTGATCTTGGCGTTGATGCTGATTCGATCGGCGCAGCTGTTCTACCGATGGCGTCGTCCGGATGGGGCGCTGGCGCTACTGTCGTTGCTGCCGGGGTTGGGAACCGGTGCTGCGCAGACTACGCGTCTGCTCGAGACGCTATTTGGATGGATGTGTGCGTGGACTGCGCCGCTGATCGGTATTTCGGTTCTGGCCGTGATGGTCGCCACCCACAGCCTGGATCTGGCCGTCTTGCAGCTGATCGTTCTGGGTCTCGTGCCCGCTGCGGAGGTGGCGGCGGTGTACAGCACGCTCGGGCGCCGGCCGCTGCCGTCTTGGGCCCTGGCCGTGCTGGCCGTGCTGGGGATGGGGCTGTTTATCGCCGGTGACGATCTGCTGGCCTTCGGAGGGCGAGCCGTGCTGTCGGGCTCCCTGGCGACGTTTCTGCTCGTGGGTTGCGGGCTCGGCTATGCCGTGTCCGTCTTGCTGGCCGTGCGCGGCCGCAGCGCGTTGCGACACCAGCCGCATCCCTATCTCGCTTTGGAATGACCGAGGCGACAGCACACGGCAGAAGCGTCGGGCCGAGTGCGGGTATCATAGGTATCGGCGGTGCGCACCGGACTCAATGCACCAATGCCCGATGGATTTTCCGGCGCCGGGGGCGGAGCCGGTCGCAGCGGGTGAACACAGAAGAGGTGGATCGCATGAAGATTGGATCGAAGATGCGCTGGGTGTGGCTCGCGGCAGTGCTCGCCGCCGGACCGGCATTGGCCGCCGGAGGCGGGTCGGTGACCCGGGCGACGCTCGGCAACGGCTTGCGAGTGGTGATCGTGCGTGACCCGTTGGCGCCGGTGGTATCGGTGCAGACCAATTACCTGGTCGGCTCCGACGAGGCGCCGCGGGGCTTCCCGGGCATGGCGCACGCGACCGAGCACATGATGTTCCGCGGCAGTCCCGGGTTGAGCGCAAATCAGCTCGCTGCGGTCACGGCCAACATGGGCGGCGCATTCGACGCCGAGACGACCAACAGCGTCACCAAGTACTTCTTCCTGGTGCCCGCTCAGGATCTCGATGTGGCACTGCACATCGCCTCGATCCGCATGCGGGCGGTGGACATGGCGCCGAAGCAATGGGCGCTCGAGCGTGGCGCGATCGAGCAGGAAGTCGCCCGGGATCTGTCCAGCCCGAGCTTCAAGTTCTACACCGAGATGGTCGCGCACCTGTTCGCCGGGACGCCGTACGCGCACACCCCGCTCGGCACGCGCCCGTCGTTCAATGCGACCACCGCAGCGATGCTCAAGCGCTTCCACGACCGCTGGTATGCGCCCAATAACGCCATCCTGGTGATCGCCGGGGACGTCGATCCGACAGCGACGCTGGCCGAGGTGAAGCGCCTGTTCGGCGCCATCCCCCGTCGCGTCTTACCGCCCCGGCCCGCTTACCATTTCCGCCCCGTGACGGCCAAGACGCTGCGCCTGCCGACGGACAGTCCCTACGGCTCGGTGTACGTCGTCTATCGCATGCCGGGCATCCGCAGCAAGGAGTACGCCACGTCCCTGGTGCTCTCCGATGCGCTCGCGTCCAAACGCGCCGCGCTGTTCGGTATGGGCATGGACGGTACCGCGCTCTACGGAACGTTCTTCGCCGAGAACCTGCCGCGCGCCGGCCTCGGTGCGGCCGTCGGCATCTTTCCCCGGGGCGGTAAGGCCGCCCCGGTGCTGGCGCGTGTGCGCGCGATCCTGGCGCGTGCCGCGCAGCATGGAGTGAACCCTGCGCTGGTGCAGGCGGCCAAGCACAAGGCCATCGCCGGTCTGGAATTCGCCAAGAACTCCGTCAACGGACTGGCGAGCGCCTGGTCCTCGGCCCTCGCAGTCGACGGCCTGTCTTCGCCGGAGGCCATCAAAGCCTCGATCGAGGCTGTCACGCCGTCCGAGGTCGATGCGCTGGCGCGGCGTATCTTTGATCCCGCACACGCCTACACGGCCATCCTCACGCCGCAGAGTTCAGGCAAACCGGTGAGCAGCAAGGGGTTCGGCGGACCGGAGAGCTTCGCGGCCAATCCCAGCAAGCCGGTGAAGCTGCCGGTGTGGGCCGCGCGGGCGTTCGCCCATCTGCCGGTGCCGCGCACGCAGTTGCATCCCTGGAGCCACACGCTGCCGAACGGGCTGAAGCTCGTGGTGCAGCCGGAGTCGGTGAGCAACACCGTGCAGGTGGTGGGTCTGGTGCGCACCAACTCCGACTTGCAGTCCCCGCGCGGCGAGAAGGGCGTGAGCGACGTGCTCGATGCCATGTTCCAGTTCGGCTCTGCACATCTGAACCGGCTGCAGTTCCAGTCGGCGCTCGATGCCATCACGGCGCACGAGAGCGGGGGGCCGGAGTTCTCGCTCGACGTACCGGCGAAATACTTTGCGCGCGGCATGGCGCTACTCGCCGACAACGAGTTGCATCCGGCGCTCAGCCCGCAGGCGTTTCTCTACATGCAGCGCGAGCAGGCCGGTGAATGGCACGGAGAGATTCACTCGCCCGGATTCTTGAACGACATCGGACTGCAGCGCCTGCTGGTGCCGGCCCACGATCCTTCGCTGCGTCACCCGACGCCGCGCAGCGTGCTGTCGCTGACGCTGGCGAAGGTGAAGGCGTACTACGAGCGTGTCTACCGGCCCGACATGACCACGATCGTCGTGGTCGGCAAGGTCACCCCCGCCGAGGCGCTCTGGGTGGTGGGCAAGACCTTCGGTGGCTGGCTCGCCCACGGTCCGAAGCCCGAGGTGGACTACCCGCCGGTGCCGTTGAATGGGCCTGGCAGCCTGCAGACCCCGGATCGCAGCGCAGTGCAGGACAGCGTGCAGCTGGCCGAAATGGTCCCGGTGACGCGCCAGAGCCCCGAGCGCTTCGCGCTCAGGCTCGGCAACCAGATCCTGGGCGGCGGTTTCTACGCCTCCTGGCTCTACCACGATCTGCGCGAACAGTCGGGCCTGGTGTACTACGTCAGCACGGACTTCTCCCTGGACAAGCACCGCGGGGAGTACTCGGTCAGTTACGGCTGCGATCCGGATCACGTGTTGGCCGCGCGAGCGCTGGTTCTGAAGGACCTCAAACGCATGCAGCACGGCGTGATCCCGCGCACCGATCTCGATCGCGCCAAGGGGATTTTGCTGCGCGGCCTGCCGCTCAGCGAGTCGAGCTTTGATGCGATCGGCGAGCAATTGCTCGGTTACGCCTCGCGTGGCGAGCCGCTCGATGAGAGCGTGATTGCGGCCCGGCGCTACCGCGCGCTCACCGCCGCGCAGGTGCAGGCGGCGTTCCGCCGGGCGGTCCGGCTGAACGACTTCGTGATGGCCGTGAAGGGTCCGGTGCCCACCCGCTAGCGGGTCGTGAGTCGCACCCGGGCGCCTGCCACTGGCGTCCGGGTGCGCAACGGCGGCTTCACGCGCCCTGTTCGGCCGCCTGTTCGACCCACAGCTCGAGCTGCGGGCAGGCTGCGACCGCCTGCACGGCCACCACCTGCGCGTCGCGTCGCTCGAGCCCCGCGATCGCCTGCGCCTTGCCGGTGCCGGCCACGACGAACAGCGGCTGCGCGATGCCCGCAATGAACTGCGGCGTGACGCTGATCCCCGAGAGGCCGTCGGGGCGGCTCACCGCGAGTGCCAGCCGGCCCCGGGCCCGCTCGAGGTCCGAGGCGCGAAACAGCGACGCGGTGTGTCCGTCGGCGCCGAGGCCGAGCATGCCGAGCGTCACCGCCACCCCCTGATCCAAGAGCGCACGCAGGCGCTGCTCATAGTCGAGCGCGGCCTGCTCAAGCGGCAACTCGGTGCGCACCCGCAGCACTTGTTCGTCCGGCAGCGCGAGCGCATCGATCAGTGGCCGCGAGGCGTGGTAGTTGCTCTGCTCGGACTCCGCCGGCACGTAGCGATCATCGGAGAACAGCAGGTGCAGCTTGCCGCGCAGCGCCTCGCCACGGTGCACCAGCCGCGCCGCGAGCAACCGGTAGGCCGGCAGCGGCGTGTGTCCTCCGGAGAGCATGATGGCCGCGCCGCCGGAGGCTGCGGCGGCAGTGATGACGCCCTCGAGTCGTGCGGCGAGCGCCGCATCGAGCTCGGAGCGGGTTGAGAATCTGCGGATCTGAACGTTCTGCATGGACCCTCTCTGTGTGCGTGGGGATGCGGGAATGGTACCGCAAGCCGCGCCGTGCTCAGGTGGGGCCCTGCTTGACCGCCAGTGTCAGGTTGAGCGTCTGCTGCCCGCGCAGCACCTGCACCTTCAGCGTCGAGCCCGGTTTGCGCCGCGCGATGTCGACACGCGCCTGCTCGGCCGAGCGCACCGGCTGGCCGCCGAGTTTCAGCAGCAGGTCGCCCGGCTTCAGGCCGACCTTCTGGGCGGGGCTGCCCTCGTAGACATATGCGATTACCACGCCGCCGTGCGCCAGTCCGACCTGATGGGCCTGGGTGT
The DNA here is from genome assembly GCA_028067895.1 of Pseudomonadota bacterium. Classification (GTDB taxonomy): domain Bacteria; phylum Pseudomonadota; class Gammaproteobacteria; order Steroidobacterales; family Steroidobacteraceae; genus 13-2-20CM-66-19. The sequence goes on from JAPTUI010000178.1 coordinate 15,716, forward strand.
CGGAGATGTCCTCCGGCACAATGCCGATCCAGCCGCGGATCACCTTGCCGTACTTGATGATGTCGTGCAGGACGCCGCGCACCATGTCGACCGGGATCGCGAAGCCGATGCCCTCGACGCCGAGGTTCTTCGCCACGATAGCGGTGTTGATGCCGATCAGCTGGCCATTGGAATTGACCAGTGCGCCACCGGAATTGCCGAAATTGATCGGTGCATCCGTCTGGATGAAATCATCGAACGCCGAGATGCCCAGATCCTCCCGACCGGTGGCGCTGACGATCCCGTGGGTGACCGTCTGGGACAAGCCGAGGGGGTTGCCGATCGCGAGCACGATGTCTCCGACGCGCACGTCGCTCGACTGCCCGAAGGCAATGACCGGCAGGTGCGGCAGGCTGATCTGCAGCACTGCGAGGTCGGTGTCCGGGTCCACCCCGACGATGTGTGGCACGGCGACGCGGCCGTCGGCGAGCTGCACGCGGATCGAGGCCGCGTTGGCGATGACGTGGTAGTTCGTGACGATGTGGCCTTGCCGGTCGACGATCACGCCGGAGCCCAGGGTGCGCTCGATGCGCTGGCGGTACAGGGGCAGCACGTTGCCGAACAGCTCGCCGAAATTGCCGAATGGGAAGGGATTGACCTGCTCGGTCACCACCCGGGCGGTGTAAATGTTCACCACCGCCGGTGCGGCCCGCTCGACTGCGCTCGCGTAGCTCAGGACCGGCGGCTCGCGCCGCCCCGCACCCGCCGCGCCGGGCGCACCGGGTGCGGCGGGGGTCGCCGCCGGGGCACTCGGCGCGGGCCGAGGGCTGCGGATCAGGCTCGGGTGCAGCGCCACGATCACGAAGGCGAGCGCGAGTCCGCCCACCACGGATCCTGCGATGAACGTCAGGCCCCGACCCAGTCGCTGCAGCATGTGTGTACTCTCCGGCTCGATGTGCGTGTCCGCCCCGAGCGCCGGCGGTGCCCCGCCCGGTGGCGGGACGGGGTTTGTGTATAATGCTCGGACCTCTGGCGGGGTGGAAAGTGCATCTTGCACACCTCCGGGGGGCAAGAACAATGCGGGTGCAACGCAGCGCCGGGTGAAGCCGAGCGGAAATTGGGAGGTTCTTCCGATGACCGAATGCGTAAGGGCTGCCAGTGGGACCGCCGGTCCGCCGGGGGGGCGTCAATGAGTGCCGAGCATCCCGAAGCGGCGGGATCGCCCGAACCGCGCGCCAAGCGCGGAGTGTGGGCCTGGATCAACAAGCGTCTGCCGGTCGATTCGTTCATTTCGCATGAACTCACCGGTTACATGGCGCCGAAGAATTTCAATTTCTGGTACTTCTTCGGCTCACTCGCCATGCTGGTGCTGGTGATGCAGATCGGTACCGGCATCTTCCTCACGATGTACTACAAACCAGGCTCGGCGTTCAGCTCGGTGCAGTTCATCATGCGCGAGGTGCCGTGGGGCTGGCTGATCCGCTACATGCACTCCACGGGCGCATCGTTCTTCTTCATCGTCGTCTACCTGCACATGTTCCGCGGGCTGCTCTACGGTTCGTACCGCCAACCGCGCGAGCTGCTGTGGGTGATCGGCATGCTGGTGTACCTGGCGCTGATGGCCGAGGCGTTCATGGGCTACGTGCTGCCCTGGGGCAACATGTCGTTCTGGGGCGCGCAGGTGATCATCAACCTGTTCGGCACCATCCCGGGCATCGGGCCGGCCGTGACACAGTGGATCCGCGGCGATTACGGCATCTCCGGAGCGACGCTGAATCGGCTGTTCGCGCTGCACGTGGCGGCCGTGCCGATCGTGCTGCTGCTGCTGGTGGTGCTGCACCTGGTCGCGCTGCACCAGGTCGGCTCGAACAATCCCGACGGCATCGAGATTCGCGAGCGGACGGGGCCGGATGGCAAGCCGCTCGATGGGATTCCGTTCCACCCGTATTACACGGTCAAGGACATCTTCGGAGTCGGCGTGTTCTTCATCCTGTTCGCGCTGGTGGTGTTCTTCGTGCCCACCTTCCACGGACTGTTTCTGGAGAAGGCGAATTTCACGCCGCACAATCCGCTCTCGACGCCGGCGGACATTCACCCGGTGTGGTACTTCACGCCCTACTACGCGATCCTCAGAGCCGTGCCGAGTAAGAGTTTCGGCGCACTTTTTCTGGTGTTGGCGCTCATCTCGCTGATCCTGGTGCCGTGGCTCGATCGCTCGCCGGTGAAGTCGATCCGCTACAAGGGCTGGATGTCGCGCGTGATGTTGGCGGTATTCGTGGTGAGCTTCGTCGGGCTGGGGTATCTGGGCATGCAGCCGGTCGAGCCGATCTACGTGATCCTCGCGCGTGTGTGTGCCATCGGCTACTTCGCTTTCTTCTGGCTCATGCCGTTCTACACGCGCTGGGAGCGGGTCAAGCCCGTGCCCGAGAGGGTGGTCTACCATGCGCACTAATCGACGCGGCTGGACGGGCGTGCTGCTCGTTGCGGCGCTCGGGGTCACGATGGCCGGCGGGGCGCGGGCGGCCTAAGCGGGTGCGACCTTCGGGACGCACTGGCAGGACTGGCAGGCGCATGCCGACGTGGCGGACCTCGCCTCGCTGCAGCGCGGGGCGAGAGACTTCGTCGGCTACTGCCTGGGCTGCCACTCGCTGCGCTACGAGCGCTGGTCGCGGCTCGGTAAGGACCTGAAGATCCCGCCGGCGGTGCTGAAGAAGGATCTGATTCCTCCGGGCCAGAACATGCGCGATTACATGATGTCGCCAATGACCGCCGATGCGGCCAAATGGTTCGGCAAGCAGCCTCCGGACCTGTCGCTGATCGCGCGCTACCGGGGCACCAATTACCTGTACCGCTATCTCGAGACGTTTTACGTCGATTCGGGCCGCCCGACTGGGGTGAACAACCTCGTCTACCCGTCGGTGGCCATGCCCGATGTGCTCTCCTCGCTCGAGGGCCTGAAGGTCGCGGTGTACCGTACGGTCGAAGTGCCGGGGCCGCACGGCACGAGGATCAAGCGGCAGGTGTTCGCACATTTCCGCCAGATCGCGCCCGGCAGCATGACCCGCGAGCAGTTCAACCAGTTCGTGCACGACACGGTGAACTTCCTCGACTACGTGAGCGATCCGCCGCGCCTGGAGCGCCATCGGCTCGGGGTCTGGGTGGTGCTGTTCCTGATGGTGTTCACCACGCTCGCCTGGCTGCTGTACCGCGAGTACTGGAAGGACGTGCGTTAGCGGGGGCGAAGGGATTCGCGCCGCGCCTGGCGGGCCGGGTGCGGTGGGGCGGTAGCCGCGGCAACGGAGGCACCCCCGGTACGGTAAAATCACCGGGGCGCCGGCGGGCCGGCGGGAGCGGTATCGTGTCGAGCCGACGATCCATCATGACGCTGTTTTCCGCTCCGGCCGACCTCTGGAGCCACCGCACGCGGATCGTGCTGGCTGAGAAGAGCATCGATCTGGAGATCGTCAGTGTCGCTGCGGGCAGCCTCCCGGAGGACCTGCTCGACTTAAACCCCTATCATTCGCTGCCGACGCTGGTGGACCGGGATCTGGTCCTGTATGACTCGCGGGTCATCATCGAGTATCTCGATGAGCGCTTCCCGCATCCGCCCCTGATGCCCGTCGATCCGGTGACCCGGGCGCAGTTCCGTTTGGCGCTTTATCGCATCGAGCGCGACTGGTACAGTCTCGTCGAACAGATCGAGCGAGGGGAGGACCGCCGGCAGCTGCCGAAGCTGCGCAAAATCCTCCTCGACACGATCGTGCAGGGGGTTGAGCTGTTCCAGTTGAAGCCGTTCTTTCTCGCCGACGAATTCTCGCTGGTTGATGCGACGCTCGCGCCGGTGCTGTGGCGGTTGCCGCACTACCAGATCGAGCTGCCGCCGAAGGCCCAACCCATCGTCAAATATGCGCACCGCATCTTCGCGCGGCCGGCTTTCGCGCGCGCCCTGTCCGATGTGGAGCGGGCGATGCAGCGCTAGGGGTCCGGGCCGATGATCAAGCCTCCCCCGAAGCGACCTTATCTGCTGCGTGCCATGCACCAGTGGATCACCGACAGCGGCTACACGCCGCACGTCATCGTCGACGCAGCTCGGGCCGGCGAGGACATCCCGCACGCGTACGTCCAGGACGGCAAACTGGTCCTGAATCTCAGCTACACGGCGACTCAGCGTCTGAAGATCGACAACGACAGCGTCGAGTTCGATGCGCGCTTCGCCGGCGTGATCCATCACGTGCGCTTCCCGGTGCACGCGGTCATGGGGGTGTACGCGCGGGAGACGGGCGAAGGCATGATGTTCCCCGACCAGGACATCAGTCCCGCCCCGCCGGAACCGACGGCGCCGGGTCCAGGGCCGGGCACCGGACCGAAGTCCGGGTCGGGCGATGAAGGCGGCGGCCCGAAGCGTCCGCAGCTGCGCGTGGTCAAATAGCGGAACGTCGGTCCATTTGAGTCAGACGCTGGGCCGCCAGGCTGAGGGGTCCGTCAGGGTCTGGTCTCAGTCATTGCAGGCCGCAGCGCGTTCTGCTATTCCGTAGTTCGGGGAGCCGGCCGGGCAATCGCTGCCCCAGCCCGTCACTGGGCCGGGGGTGAGGAAAGTCCGGGCTCCGGCGGATCAGGGTGCCAGGTAACGCCTGGGGGGCCGCATCGTCAGTGGGGCGCAAGCCTCGCCCGGTGTGTGCTCACGGAAAGTGCAACAGAGAGTAAACCGCCCAAGCCCGCGCTCAGGCCGCACGTCGGTCCGGGCGTCGGGACGGCAAGGGTGAAACGGTGCGGTAAGAGCGCACCGCGGCCTTGGCAACAAGGCTGGCACGGCAAACCCCACCTGGAGCAAGGCCAAATAGGGAAGCAGCGGGTTGCGGCAACGCAATGCGCAGCGCTGATCCGCGCGCGCTTCCGGGTAGGCTGCTGGAGGTCCACGGCGACGTGGATCGTAGAGGAATGATTGCCCGCGCGGCGGCGTCGCAGTTTCTGCGGCGGTGTTGCGCGACAGAACCCGGCTTATAGGCCGGCTCCCCGATTCTTCGCGCGTCGTGCTCAGTCCGGCTTGCGCGGCGCGTGCTGCAGGGCGAGGGCGTAGGCCGCACTGCGGCTTGCGCCGGTGAGCTGCGCGGCGAGCGCCGCGGCGCGGCCTGGTGGCAGTTCCTTCACCAGCAGTTCCACAGCGCGGCGTAGCAACGCCTGATCGACGTCGTGAGCCTCTTGCGGGGCACCCTGGACCACCACTGTCAGTTCGCCAC
>JAPTUI010000101.1 GCA_028067895.1 Pseudomonadota bacterium
GTCGTCAATCCCCCGCTCGCCGATCCCTTTCAGCTCAATCGCATCAGCGTGGGCGGCTGGTTCGTCACCCCACATCAGCTCGGGCTCGAGATCCTGTTGCGCCGCGCGTGAGAGAGCGCGCCAGCTCATACCCCGTGCGTGCGGCGCCCTTGAGCTTTCGCGGCCCGGAGCCCGGCAGGGCCAGCGCTGCGACGTATTGCTGGAACCCCTCGAATCGTTCGCCGGCGCGGATCAGGGCCGTGGCGGCGTCGATCCGCGCCTTGACCAGGCGGTCGTTCAGCGCCATGCGCCGTGCGGGGGTATCGACCTCGTCTTGCAGAGGCAGCAGCGCCCAGAGCTTGTCGAGCGCCATGAGCGAGATGTCCCGCGTGACATTGGAGTCATGGCGACGGACCTCCGTGAGAACCTCCCGGATAAAAGCGACTCTGCCGCGCAGGAACACGCGGGCGACGAATTCGAGGTCCTGACATCGGATGAGGGACTCGTTGAGCCGCATCGCGGCGATCGGAGTCCGGCGGAACATGATGCACTGCATGTAGGCCGGGATTTCCCCCGAAGGCGATGAAATGAACGAATGCGTCGCCCTCGACGAGGAGGGCGTCGCCGCGCGCTGCGGGGGCGAGGGGCACGCGGACCAGCTCGGGGTAATAGTCGAACTGTTCCGGCAACGTCTCGCCGGTCCTCTCCACGAAACGGACGAAGTTCGTGAACGAGCAGACGAGACTCTCTTCACCTTCGAGCACCGCAACCTGCCTCTCGAGCATGGTCGGGCGCCACCGGTCATCGGCGTCGAGGAACGCCAGGTAGTCTCCGGTAGCGAGTTCGAGTCCTCGGTTGCGCGCCGCGGCGGTACCCCGGTGGGGAATTGCAACGTAGCGGATCCTGGGGTCGTCCACTGCCGTGACGACGGCTCGAGTATCGTCCGTGGACCCGTCGTCTACAATCAGAATTTCCGTGGGTTGGTGTGTTTGCGCGAGCACCGAGGCGATGCTCTCGGCGATGTAGGGCCCACTGTTGTAGGTCGGAATGATGACCGAGATCCGCGGATCATGCTTCATCGCCGTATCCTGCGTCACGGCGAACACCGCGGGTCGCGAGCGTGAGCAGGGCGCGCTCCGCGCCCAGCAAGGATTTGCGGCGAGGCCTGCGCGCGGCCCGGGAATAATCCGGCTCGCGGATCAGGCGCATTTGTGATGCGCGAGGCACGGCCCAACCGAGGTAGGTCTGCAGTCGATCGATCACCGCCGGATTGTCGAGATCCTCGTATCGGATCAACAGCGCATCGATTCGCTTGTGCCCATCAAGGTAACCGCGGGTCAATTCCGCCCAATGGCGGCCGAAAGCATAAGGAGTGGTGACGAAGCGATGTGGCCAAGTGCGAAAGACGGTCACATTCCAGTGGCTGAAGGACAGGTATGCGTCGTATGGATTCCGATACAGCAGCACGATCTTGCATTTCGGAAACAGGAATCGAAGATAGGTCGCGTGGTCGATCGTCAGTCGGACCTCCTTCAGTCCCCAGCGTACGCATCCCGCTCTGCGCGCCGGTTCCGCGAACAACACGTTGTGGAAGCTGCGGTGCGCCCGCAGCAGATCATCGACCTCCGGGTACAGATTGGCGACCCAGGTGTCCGCAGGATTCTGCAGTTTCATCGCGGAGAGAAAGTACGGGCTCGGCGGCCACTCGGGAGTGAAGGCGCGAAATTGATTGGTGAGCCCATCGTAAATGTTGCAATGCGGGAAAGGCTCGCCCCAGAGGAGAAGATCCTTCTGGTTTTCCATGATCATCCGTTGCAGAAGCGTCGAGCCGGATCGCCAGCCGGCAGACAGCACGAATATCGGCTGCGTTTCTTCCGCCTGCGCCGCGTCCGATAACCTGGCACGCGCATCATCCAGCCGCACCGGCAGATTGTCGCCCAAGTGTCCGGCCTGGGAGGAGAGTCTCCACGTGTACCGGGGACCGACGAGGGCGCGCAGCGAGCGGCGCAGGAATTGGGTTTTGTGTGTCGACATAGGAAGTTTCGCAGTCGGCGACGAGTGATGGCCTACGCGGTACGGCGGGACAGACATGACCCGACGCAGCGCGGTGATCTACCCATCTGCCGCCGTGGACGGGTGCAAGCGGCGGCACGGTGCGCGAGTGCACTCAGACGTCCGCTCCTTTGCGAGCCAGGAGTTCGCTAACGACTGCCATGAACTTCTCGTCGTAGGAGACGGCAGAGAACTGCCTTTCCGCGAAGGCGTGGCCTGCCTGACCCATGGACTTCCGTAGCGACCGATTTTCCGTCAGGCGCAGCAGCTGTCGTCGAAGACCCTCGCTATCGTTCAGTTCGAAAAGAAGTCCCGTCTCACCTTCGATGATCGTCTCCGGCAGACCAGTGCAATTGGTCACGACTGCGGGCATCGCGCATGCGGAGCCCTCGATGACCGAGATTCCCAGACCCTCCTCGGTCGAGACCAGCGTATTGATGTCGAACACATGCTGATAATACGGCAATACGTCATCGACGTAACCGGTCAAGGTGACGTTGCGGTCCAGGCCTTGGGTGCGGATCAACCGCCGCAGATCGACCTCCATCGGGCCGCTCCCCACCAGGCACAGGTGTATCGGCCGCGCGCTCATTTTCAGCAGCGCTTGGAACGTCGCGAGGAGAAACTCGGGCCGCTTGTTCGCGGCGAGCGCGCCGACCTGGCCGATCACGGTGGCGTCGGCGGCAATTCCCCAGTGCTCTCTCCAGCGAGGGTCGCGCTCTACGGCAGGTCGAAATCGCGTCACGTCGATGCCGTTGTAGATCACGGTGCCGAGATGGCCGGGGCTCGATGGTGAGTGTCGCTGGACGAAGGTGCTCGGGAATACACGCTGATCGGCATATTTCGCGAGCCACAGGTAGTGCGCGCGCCTCATGACGGGGTGATGAAAATGACAAAGCACGGGTATGCGCTTGAGTCGTCCCACTGGAAGTGCCAGCTGGCACGGCAGGCCGCCGCTGCAATAGAGCAGCGTGGGCCCGGTACGCTCGACCAGCGCCTTGAGCCTGAACAGTTCTCTTGCGTACGCGACGAACGGCAGGGAGCAGTCTTTGGAAGCGGCGACCATCATTTCCGGAAAGCTGAAGTCGATGAATTCCGGGCGCGGGGATAGCGCGGCGAGCGGGGCGTCGATGCAAGCGTTTCGCCGACAGACGATGAGCCGATAACCGGATGCCGCCAACGCTTTGGCCGAGCGGATGAGTACGGCTTCCGTCCCGCGGACGGTGGGTCCCCCTCGATGAAGGACGACGACGGTTGACGACGGGGAAGTGGTCGGGGTATTTCCGGGTAGGTTCATGGTCAGTCAGATCGTGACGTCCTCAACAGGGGCATGTGCACAGGAGTTGCGTCGCTTCTGCCGTGACTCGATGCAATTTTTGTGATGCGCGCAGTCATGCTGTCGCAGTTAGGGACAGGTGCTGATGTGGCTCAGAACTCCCACGCGCAGGCTGGCGTGCAGCTCGGTAGGCGGTCGGTCGCGCCGGATGCTGTGGACGATGCGCGGAAGTTGTGGAGGGGTGCTGGGTCCGGTCCAACGCCTTCTTGGCACATAGCGGTGAATCTATGGTATTGCAAAAAACGGCCGATGTCACCGCGCGCTCTGTTGCGGGACGGCGAACCGTGGACTGCTTAACCCGGATAATGCGGTGCGCCGTGCAAAGGCACGGTCTTCCAGTGGGTGCGAATCCCACCCGGCAGCTGTCGCTCCAGCCGGTAGCAATC
>JAPTUI010000020.1 GCA_028067895.1 Pseudomonadota bacterium
CTAGAGTTCCGCCTGCGGTGCAGTCGCAACGGCCTGACGCAGTTCCGAGGCAGTAAAGCCCGAGAGCAGCGAATTGAGCGCCGCGAGCGCGAAGGACGGTTCCGCAGCCTCGCTGAGCCTGGTGACGGCCTCATCAAACGCTGCCGCAGGCGCCGCAAGCACGCAACTCAACACGCAGGCCGATTTATCCACCGCGACATGCGGGGCTGTGAAGCAGACCGCCGTCCTCTTCCGCCGCGGACGCGCACCCGGGCAACGGCGAGCGCTTCTCGGGCCGGTGCATGACCCCGGCATCCCCATGAATCACACCTGAGCTCACCGAACACCTCTTGAGCTCAAGCGCCCCGCCCCGCCAGCCACTCGGCATACCGGCGCACGCCAGTCTCGACATCCGCAAACTCGACGTCACACCCCGTAGCGCGCAAGGCCGTCAAATCCGCCTCGGTGCGACACTGATACTTGCCCACCAAGGCCTCGGGAAACGGCGTGTACTCGATGAGTCCCGCCTGGACCTGCTCCGCGAGCGAGAGCGCCGCCTCGCCGCGCTCGGCGCGCATCGCGTTGATCGTGGCATGGGCGACGTCATTGAACGGCTGCGAGCGGCCCGAGCCCAGGTTGAAGATGCCGCTGCGCTCGGGGTGACGCAGGAACCACAGGTTCACCGCCACCACGTCCCCGACGTACACGAAATCCCGCGTCTGCTCGCCCGGGCCGTAGCCGCCGTACTCGCCGAAGAGTTTGACCTTGCCCTGCTCGCGCAGCTGCCCGAAGTGATGGAACGCGACGGAGGCCATGCGGCCCTTGTGCTGCTCGCGCGGCCCGTAGACGTTGAAGTAGCGAAAACCCGCCACCTGGTGGCGCGCCGTCGGCAGCATGCGCCGCACGACGTTGTCGAACAGGAGCTTCGAGTAGCCGTACACGTTGAGCGGCCGCTCGCACTCCGGGGACTCCCGGAACACCGTGCTGTCGCCGTAGGTCGCCGCCGAGGAGGCGTAGAGCAGCCGCACGCCCTGGGTCTGGCAGGCATCGAGCAGACGCTTCGAGCAGCGGTAGTTGGTCTCGAGCATGATCTGGCCGTTGTGCTCCATGGTGTCGGAGCACGCCCCCTGGTGCAGCACCGCATCGATGCGTCCGAGCTCGCCGCGCTCGAAGCGGCCATAGAACTCACCGCGGTCGAAGTAGTCGCTCACCTTCGCCCCGAGGAGATTGCGGTACTTCATCCCGTCGGTCAGCTCATCGACCGCGATGATGTCATCGATGCCGGCGGCGTTCAGGCCATGGACCAGATTGCTGCCGATCATGCCGGCGGCGCCCGTGACGATCACTCTCACGCGAAAACCTCCTCGAAACTCGCCGTGGCGGTGCCGAACTTGCCGACCACGATGCCGCCGGCGCGGTTGGCGATCGGCATCGCCTCGCGCAGGCTCAGGCCGGCGGCCAGCATGGCCGCCATCGTGGCGATCACCGTATCCCCGGCGCCCGTGACATCGAACACTTCGCGCGCCTGCGCACCGACCCGCACGTGGCCGTCGGCATCAAATAGCGACATGCCCTCCTCGCTGCGCGTCAGGAGCAGCGCGTCGATCCGGTGGGTGCGGCGCAGGTTCGCGACGCGCTCCTCGAGCTGCGGCTCGGAGGACCACGGGCCGATCACCTGGGCGAGCTCCGCGCGGTTCGGCGTCACGAGCGTGGCGCCGGCATATCGGCTGTAGTCCGCGCCCTTCGGATCGACCAGCACGGGCTTGGCGGCGGCGCGGGCCCGCTCGATCATCTCCGCGATGTGGGTCAGCCCGCCCTTGCCGTAGTCGGAGAAGATCACCGCGCCGCACGACGGCACGGTGTGCTCGAAGTTCGCGAGCATGCCGGAGAGGATCTCGTGGTCCGGCTGATTCTCGAAATCCACCCGCACGAGCTGCTGGGCGCGGCCGATGACGCGCAGCTTCACGCTGGTGTAGAGCTGCGGGTCGCGGCCGAGAAGACTCTCGATCGAGCGCTCGGCGAGGAGCGCCTCGAGCTTGCGCGCCGGCTCATCGGCCCCGACGACGGTGATCAGCGTCACCACCGGCCCAAGGGACCTGACGTTGAGCGCGACGTTCGCCGCGCCGCCCAGGCGGTCTTCCTCGCGAGTCACGCGCACCACCGGCACGGGCGCTTCCGGGGAGATGCGCTCGACGTCACCGAACAGGTACCGGTCGAGCATCGCATCGCCCACCACGAGAACCCGGGCGCGCTGCAACTGGCCCTGCAGGAGGTTCACGGCCGGGGCACTCATGCCAGACCCAGGGCCGTCTCGACCATGCCGCAGAGCGTATGACCGATCAGGATGTGCGCCTCCTGGATCCGGGCCGTCGTCGCGCTCGGTACGATGATGGACACGTCGCAGAGCGCGCGCAGGGCGCCGCCGTCGCGCCCGAGGAGACCGATCACCGGCATGCCAATGGCGCGGGCCGCCTCGACCGCCTTGATGACGTTGCGGGAGTTACCGGAGGTCGAGATGCCGATCAGGCAGTCCCCGGCCGCCCCGAGACCGGCGACCTGGCGGGCGAACACGTCCTCGAAGCTGTAGTCGTTGGCGATGCAGGTCAGCGCCGAGGTGTCGGTGGTGAGCGCCAGGGCCGCGAGCGGCCGGCGGTCCTGGATGAACCGTCCGGTGAGCTCCGCGGCGATGTGCTGGCTGTCGGCCGCCGAGCCGCCGTTGCCGCACAGCATCAGTTTGCGGCCCGCGCCGAGCGCGCTCGCGATGAGCGCCCCGGCCTGTTCGACCGGCTCGGTCAACGACTCGAGTGTCTCGAACAGCGCCAGATGTTCGCGCAGATTGCGGGCAAAGACAGTGGGCTTCAAGAGTGCTTCTCCTCAAATGTCCGTCAACGATCCGCCGCCCCGCCAGGCGGCCAGGTGTTCGAGCATGCGCTGCACGCCGGCGGCGGCGGCCGGCTGCCCGGCCGGATCGCGCACGCTCGGCAGCAGCTGATCGGCCAGGCGTTTGCCGAGTTCGACGCCCCATTGGTCGAAGGAGTTGATGCCCCAGATCACCCCCTGCGTGAACACCTTGTGCTCATAGAGCGCAATCAGACGCCCGAGCGTGGGCGGATCGAGCTGCGGGAAGGCAATGAGCGTACTGGGGCGCGAGCCGACCTGCACCTTGTGCGGCTCGAGGGCCTCGCGCCGCGCCGGGGCGAGGCCCTCGAGCTCGAACTCCGCGCGCACCGCCTCGCTCGGGTAGCCGCTCGTGAACGCCTCGGCCTGCGCGAGCGCGCTGGCGATCGCGAGCGCGTGCTGCGCCTCGTTGCCGCACGAGGAGCGCGCCGGCAGGAGCAGATCGAGCGCCGCGCGCGGGCTGCCCTGGTGCAGCAGCTGGTAGAACGAGTGCTGCGCATTGCTGCCCGGGCCGCCCCAGATCACCGCAGCGGTCTGCCACTCGACGCGCCGGCCCTCGAGCGTGACGGACTTGCCGTTGCTGCCCATCTCGAGCTGCTGCAGGTAGGCCGGCAGGCCCGCGAGCCGCTCCTCGTAGGGCAGCACGGCGAGCGTCGGCAGCTCGCGGAAATTGATGTTCCAGATGCCGATGAGCGCGAGCAGCACCGGCAGATTCTCCTCCCACGGCGCACGCCTGAAATGTACGTCCATCTCGCGGGCGCCCTCGAGAAAGGCGGCGAAGGACTCCCGCCCGATGGCGATCGCGAGCGACACGCCGATCGAGGACCAGAGCGAATAGCGCCCTCCGACCCAGTCCCACATCTTGAAGCGGTGCT
>JAPTUI010000374.1 GCA_028067895.1 Pseudomonadota bacterium
GTGGCATCGGTGTGGGCGCCGGTTGGAATCTGGCTCGCCTACGTCTCAGCCGAAGATCATCTCTCGGCCGTGTACCTGCAACGGGTGCGCACCGGGCAGCGCTACCGTGTCTCGGCGCGTGCCGGGGAGAACGGCGCGCCGTCGTTCTCGCCGAACGGGCAGGAGCTCGCGCTGACGCTGAGCGGCGTGTCGGGCTACCCGCAGATCTATGTGCTGAACCTGCACACGCACCAGTTCACGCGCATCACGCATACGCCGGCGATCAATACCGGGGCGACCTGGGCGCCGGACGGCCGTGCGCTCTATTTCACGTCCGACCGGGCCGGCTCGCCGCAGATCTACCGCAAGTCGCTCACGCCCGGGAGTCTGCCGCGGCGCATCACCTTCACCGACGGGTACAATGCGGACCCCCACATCTCGCCGGATGGAACGCATCTGGCGGTGGTGACGCAGGTGGACGGGCAATACTGCATCGCCGTGCAGAATCTCAAGACGGGCAACTTCCGCGTGCTCACGCACGGGCCGCTCGACAGCACGCCGAGCTTTGCGCCGAATGGCGCGGAGCTGATTTACGCCAATCGTCCGGGCAGTGGCTCGCAGGCGATTCTGGCCACGACTTCGATCGACGGGCTGACGGGCATGACGCTCAAGCCCACGCACGGGCAGATACAGGATCCGGCCTGGGGGCCGTTTCCTCAGCATTCGCACTAAGGTTCGAGAAGCGCGGTCCCTAAGGGACCTGCGCGAGTGTGTCACAACAGAGCGCCGGGGGACCGGCGCACAACGGAGAAGGGTGTTATGCGTCGCATTGTTACGGTGATGGTGTTGGCCGCGGCCCTGGGCCTGGCGGCCTGCGCGAGCAAGCCGGTGAAGCCGGCCAGTTCGCAAACGGCGACTGCCGGCAGTGGTGCCGCCAGTCAGGGAGCCGGTTCGGGCGCCAACGCCGGCGAAGGCTCGCTCGGTAATCAGAGCTCGGTGCCGGGCCCGCAGCAAGGTCTGCTCGCGGACCGCACCATTCACTTCGCGTTCAACAGCGCGGTCATCCGTGGACACGGCATCGAAGTGGTCGCGGCGCATGCGAAGTATCTCGCCGACCATGCCAATGCGCGCGTTCGGCTCGAAGGCAACACCGATGATCGCGGCTCGCCGGAGTACAACATCGGTCTGGGTATGCGCCGTGCTGAGTCGGTCCGCCAGGCGATGCTCTTGCAGGGTGTCTCGCCGAATCAGATCACCGTCGTGAGCTACGGCGAGGAGCGGCCGGTCGATCCGGCCAACACGCCGAGCGCCTGGGCCAAGAACCGTCGCGTCGACATCGTCTATCTGACGCCGACGCAGCCGGGTCACTGAGCGGGGCGCGGGAGTTCCCATGCGTGCTCTGCGCGTGCTGGCGCCGGCTGCGGCGCTGCTGGTGACACTGCTCAGTGGCTGTGCCACCGGTCCGGATCCTACTCAGGTGCGGCTCGATAATCTCGACGCACGGGTGGGCAAACTCGAGCAGTTCGTCTCGAACGGCAGCCTCGTGCAGCTCGCCCAGCAGCAAAATGCGCTGCAGGCCGAGGTGCGTAGTCTGCGCGGACGGGTCGACAGCCTGCAGGAGCACGACCGGCGCTTCAGCCAGCAGCAGCGGGCGCTGGATGCCGACCTCAACAAGCGGATGGGCGCGCTCGAGCGCGCCACCGCGGCCGAGTCGGCTGCGATCCAGGCGGCGCAGAGCGCCGCCAGCGCCGGCAGCGGCGCCGGTGCGGGTGCCTCGATTGGCGCCTCATCGGGCAGCCCTTCCGCCGGCGGCGGTTCGAGTTCGCTCGCCGGCATGATGTCCGGGGTCAGCCCGACGCAGCAGGCGGTCTACCAGCAGGCCTTCGATGCGCTGAAGTCCGGCAGCTATTCGGTGGCGATCAGCGGGTTCAAGGGGTTCCTCAAGACCTACCCCACGAGCGCGCTGGCGCCGAACGCCGAGTACTGGCTCGGTGAGGCGCACTACGTGAACCAGGACTTCGGGCAGGCCGAGAAGTGCTTCCGCATCGTGCTGAAGCGCTGGCCGGATTCGGGCAAGGCGGCCGCGGCGATGTTCGATCTGGGCAATACCCTGATCGCTCAGGGCCGCACGCGCGAGGGACACGCCGAGCTCGAGAAGCTGGTGAAGCAGTTCCCGGGCACGGACCTCGCCACGCGGGCCGAGCACGTGCTGCACCCGCACGGGCAGTGAGCGCGCCAGGGGCCGCGTCGCCGCCGGCGACGCGGCTGAAGCTCACCGAAATCTTCCACTCCCTGCAGGGCGAGGCGGACACGGCCGGCATTCCGACCACGTTCGTACGCCTCACGGGCTGTCCGCTGCGCTGCCAGTACTGCGATACGGCCTATGCCTTTCACGGCGGGCAGTGGTGGGACATCGATCAGGTGCTCGCCCGGGTGAGCGAACTCGGGCCGCGGTACGTGTGCGTCACGGGCGGGGAGCCGCTGGCGCAGAAGGGGTGCCTGGAGCTGATGCGGCGCCTCTGCGATGCCGGCTCGCGCGTGTCCATCGAGACCAGCGGCGCGCTCAGCCTCGCGGGCATCGATCCGCGCGTGGTGCGGGTGGTCGACGTCAAGACGCCCGGTTCGGGCGAGGAGGCGCGCAACCGCTACGAGGAGCTCGCCGGCCTCAGCGCGCAGGATCAGGTGAAATTCGTGATCTGCGACCGGGCGGATTACGACTGGAGCGTCGTGCGGGTGCGTGATCTGGCGCTCGCCGAGCGCTGCACCGTGTGGTTCTCCCCGAGCCACGAGCAGCTGCCGGCGCGCGAGCTCGCCGAGTGGATCCTCGCCGACCGTCTGGCGGTGCGTCTGCAGGTGCAGCTGCACAAGATCCTGTGGGGCAATACGCCGGGGAAATGATGCGTCAGCGGTTCAGAAGGGTCCGTTCAGGGGGACTGTCCCGGAGGGGGGCGTGAGCGCCTCGAGGGCGGTGGTGCTGCTCTCCGGTGGCCTGGATTCGGCCACGGTGCTCGCGATCGCTCGGGCGCGCGCACTGGAGTGCTACGCGCTGTCGATCGCCTACGGCCAGCGCCACGAGGCGGAACTCACGGCCGCCTCCCGGGTCGCCGAAGCGCTCGGGGCGCGCGAGCACCGGGTGATGCAGGTCGATCTGGCGGGTATCGGCGGCTCGGCGCTGACCGACCGATCGATCGCGGTGCCCGAGACCCCGACCGAGGGGATCCCGGTCACCTACGTTCCGGCCCGAAACACCATCATGCTGTCGCTGGCGCTCGGCTGGGCCGAGGTGCTCGGCGCCGAGCATATTTTCATCGGGGTCAATTCGCTCGATTATTCCGGGTATCCGGATTGCCGGCCGGAGTACGTCGAAGCGTTCGCGCATCTGGCGCGCCTCGCCACCAAGGCGGGCGTCGAAGGGCGGCCGTGCCGGATCGAGGCTCCACTCATCGCGTGGACCAAGGAGCGCATCATTCGCGAGGGGACCGCACTCGGGGTCGATTACGGCATGACGGTCTCGTGCTACCAGGCCGATGCCGGCGGGCGGGCCTGTGGGCGGTGCGACTCGTGCCGGCTGCGCCGGGCGGGATTCGAGGCGGCCGGCATCGCCGATCCCACACGCTACCAGTGATCGGCGTATCCGGGTATCATCCGCACCCCTGCGGCGCCCCTTCCGGGATCCTCGCCGCGACCCCGTTGGGGCGTTAGCTCAGTCGGTAGAGCATCGGACTTTTAATCCGCTGGTCGACGGTTCGAATCCGTCACGCCCCATAATAAA
>JAPTUI010000265.1 GCA_028067895.1 Pseudomonadota bacterium
TGCAGTTCCCCGGCACGGCGACCAACAATCCAGCCGGCTACGGCGTCAGTTGGGCATGGAACGATGTTCTGCACTCGATCGACAAGGAAGCCTACGGGAAGATAGATGCGACGCTGCGGGTTGACGACGGCGCGATGCAAGCGCTGAAGATGGGCGTGCGCTTCGCGCACCACCAGCACAACACCATGTGGCCTCAGGATCAGGGCCTGGCGTGCTATTCCGGTCCGCCGACTTGCGTGCCGGCGTACTCAGGAGGTGAGTACCCGTCCAACTATCAATCCACGCTCCCAGGCGGTGGGGCCTGGGCGAACAATATCTTCACGAACTCCGAGAGCGCCATCGAGGCGTTCGATGCGACCAATCTGAGCACTGGGCCTAGCCGCTACTATTGGCTCGGCACCTTCAACGTCGCGGAGAACGATTTTGCGGCCTACCTGATGGCCGATGTCGGCGGCGATCACTGGAGCGGCAACTTCGGCGTGCGCTTCGTGAACACCCTCGAGGAAGTGCTGACCAATGTCGCCGGCGGGTCGAATCCGGTCACCACTTCGGCGTTTGGGCCGTTCACGGCGACCGAAGTGGACAACCGCTACTTCAACGCGTTGCCGAGTGTGAACTTGAAGTTCGATCTGACCAAGAACCTGATTGCTCGGTTCGCGGCGGCCGAGACCATCTCGATGCCGGACTACAGCACGCTCGGCGGCGGCATCAACCTCACTGACACCAATCTCACCGGCAGCGGCGGCAATCCGAATCTGCGGCCGATCAAGGGTGCGGTGTACAGCACGGACCTCGAGTACTACTACGGTCCGGAGTCGATGGTGGAGGCGAAGCTGTTCAACATGGACCTGTCGTCCTACGTCGATTTCGGTACCTCGCAGGGTACCTACTACAACGCGACTACCAAGCAGTTCGACAGCTTCAGCATCACTTCGCCGTTCAATACCCCGGCTCAGATCAAGGGTGTCGTTCTGGCGTGGGACCAAGCGCTGCCGTACGGATTCGGTCTGAATACGAATCTCACGTATACGGACGGGACGACCTCGGACGGCAATCCGGTGCTCGATAACTCCAAGTACACTTACAACATCATGGGTTACTACCAGCACGGACCGATCAGCGCGAACGTTGACTACAACTACCGCTCGCACTACTACGCGGCGGTGGCCGAGGGTTCGCCACAGAACGTCGCTAATGCCGGGTTCCTGAACATGCAGGTGGGCTACTCGGTGACTCACAACCTGAGCGTCACGTTTAGTGCGCGCAACCTCACCGACGAGCTGATCAAGGAGTACGGGCAGAATCTGTCGCAGCCGGTGGCGATCTACAACAACGGCCGGCAGTACTACTTGACTGCAGAGTACAAGTTCTAGCTCTGGACGCGGGCGATGATGGCCCGGCCTCCTGCGGCCTAGCGCCGCAGGAGGCCGAAGCGGGAGTTCCGGCGCCGGGGTCCTCGCAGCGAATCCCCCCAGCTGCGATGATCCCGGTGGGGCTGGCAACCGGTACCGGAGTGGTGCCGGTTGTCGGCCGCTCCGGCGGCGGCCCGCGGTGCCGTCTGCGTCCGAGGGGGACCATCTAGTGAACAATGAGGCAGGGCGTATGCGGACCCCAAGAGCGGGCGCGGTGCGGTGCCCGCTGGCAGCGCGTGGCGGCAGAGTGAGGAGAATTCTGGGCGCGGGGCTGGGGGCGCTGATCGGTGCGTTCGTTCTGGCCGTGCCGGTGCAGGCCGCGGTGCCGCAGATCGTGGCCTATTACAATGGCGGGATGCCGGTGGCGGCCATCCCGGTGCAGCATCTGAATGCCGTCATCTATGCATTCGAGGAGCCGAACGCGGCCGGCCGCTGTGCACGGCCGAGTGCCGCACAGCAGCACACGATCGCGCAGCTGCGCCAACTGCGCCGGCGCCACCCCGGGCTTAAGCTGCTGGTGTCGATCGGCGGCTGGGACGAGGCTCCCGAATATTCCAATATTGCGCTCACCCGGGCCTCTCGCGCCGCGTTCGCGCGCAGTTGCGTGCGGCGGATGATCGCGCAGGATCACTTTAATGGCCTCGATCTGGACTGGGAGTTCCCGGTCCATGGGGGCATGAACCGCTCCCGCCCGCAGGACCGGGCCGATGCCACCGCGCTCGTGCGCACGCTGCGTCGCCAGCTCGATACCCTCGGTGCCCGGACGCACCGGCATTATCTGCTCACCATCGCGACGCCGGCCGGTACCTGGCAGGAGGGTGGGGCTTACTCGGTGAGCGACAGTTACGATCTGGCGGCGATTGCCCCCGAGGTCGATTGGTTCAATGTCATGACCTATGACATGAATACGATTTTCAGCCCGGTGAGCGGATTCAATACGCCGCTGCGCGCCGATCCGCGTGACCCGCAGCCGCAGCCCGAGCGCGCGCGTGACAATCTCCTCGGGGCGGTGCGCTACTATGAGGCGCACGGGGTCCCGGCGGATAAGATCCTGCTCGGTATCGCTTTTTACGGCCGCGGCTTCAAGGGCGTAAGTGCCCGGCACGCAGGGCTGTACTCGAAGTACACCGCCGGCTATCCGGAAACACCGTGGAAGACCATTGCGGCGCGCATGCTCAAGAGTCCGGCGTGGGTGCGCCACTGGAGCGCGACGGCAGAGGCGCCCTGGCTGTACAACGCGCGGCGGCATATTTTTTTCACCTACGATGATCCCTACTCGCTCGGCATCAAGGCCGCGTTCGTGCGGCACGAACATCTGCGCGGCGTGATGATCTGGGTGCTCGGAGAGGATGACGCGCGCGACTCGCTGCTGCGCGCGCTGGTCTGGGGTTTGCACGTGCAGCACGCCGCGCCATGAGTGAACGGGTGCTGCGCTCGCCGCTGCGAGGCTGGAGCGCCCCGCTCGAGGAGGTGCCCGATCCGGTATTTGCCGGCCGCATGCTCGGCGACGGGGTGGCCATCGATCCGCTTGAGGGCACGCTCTACGCTCCGTGCGACGGACAGGTCGCGGTGCTGCCGGCGACGCGCCATGCGATCACGCTGCGGACCGCGACCGGTGCGGACATCCTGATGCACATCGGGATCGATACCGTGGGGCTCGGCGGGGCAGGGTTCGAAGCGTGCGTTGCGCTCGGTCAGGCGGTTCGCACGGGTGATCCGCTCATCCGCTTCGACCTGGACCTGCTCACGCGCCGCGCACCGAGCGTGCTCACGCCGGTGCTGCTGCTCGGCAGCCCGGCGCCGCAGCTGACGCGGCGCATCCAGAACTGCGCCGTGAACGTCGGCGATCAGCTCCTGGAATGGGTCGCGCTGCAGACCGCAGCGATCGAGGCGCCGGCAGGTCGCGAGGTGGCCGTGCTGACCCGATCCGTGCAGGTGGCGCTCGAGCATGGCATTCATGCCCGTCCGGCGGCGCAGGCGGGCGCAGCGCTGAAGGGTCTGCGCGCGCAAGTCCAGGTGCATTTTCAGGGACGCAGCGCCGATGCGCGCAGCGCCACCGGACTGATGACGCTCGGGGTGCGCCGGGACGATACGGTCGAGTTGCGTGCCGGTGGCGCCGATGCGGTCGCGGCACTGGAGGCGCTCGCGGGGCTGCTCTCGAAGCCGGAGCCGAACGTGCGCCAGGCCGTGCCGCGCGCTGCGGCGACGCCGGTCGCGGTGGCGCAGATCGCTCCGGTCGGCGCTGGCGGGGTGCTGCGCGGAGTGGTCGCGAGTCGGGGTCTGGCGGTGGGCCCGGCGGCGTTGCTGCGCCGGCAGGAGATCGCCGTGGCAGAAGC
>JAPTUI010000132.1 GCA_028067895.1 Pseudomonadota bacterium
TCGCAGCGCATGCGCGCATCCACCACGCACTGAAGTTGCTGCAGGACGTCGGTCTGGGATATCTGACGCTGGGCCAGCAGAGCCCGACGCTCTCCGGCGGGGAAGCCCAGCGCATCAAGCTGGTCACGGAACTGGCGAAGGTGCGCGAGTCGGGACCGCCGGAGCGCCCCGCCGCAGCCGCGCGCCCGGCACGGCACACGCTCTACGTGCTCGATGAGCCGACCGTAGGGCTGCACATGGCCGATGTCGAGAAGCTGATCCACGTACTGCACCGGCTGGTCGACGCCGGCAACACGGTGGTGGTAGTGGAGCACAACCTCGACGTGATGGCCGAGGCGGATTGGATCCTGGACATGGGTCCGGAGGCCGGCGAGCACGGCGGGCGCCTCGTTGCCCAAGGCACGCCAGCGGCCGTGGCGCGCCGCGCCAAGCGCTCGCATACCGGGCGGGTGCTCGCGGAGTTCCTCGCTACGCGCTGCGGGGAGGATTGAGGTACAGTGCCGCCATGGCCCACGAGCTGGTCTGTTGGAAGTGCGGCGCCTCGCTGGCGGACCTGACGCTGCCGCTGCGTCGCCTGGAGGAGTGCCCGAAGTGCCGCGCACAGCTGCACGTGTGCCGCATGTGCCGCGAGTACGACACCCGCGTTACGGGCGCCTGCCGTGAGCAGGGGGCCGAGGAAGTGCGCAACAAGGAGGGGGCGAACTTCTGCGATTTCTTCCGCCCGCGTCCCGGCGCGTATGCCGGCCACGGCGCCGCGGCCGACCAAGCGCTGAGCGAACTGGAGAAGCTGTTCGGTCCGCGCTGAGCGGCGAGGAGCACGCCGCCGATCGGCCGTCAGTTCTTGCGGACTCGCTCGCCCAACCGCTCAAGCAGCCGCGTGAACGGCGTGCTCCTCTCCAGCTTGCGGGCCCCGCCCGAACCGCGCGCATCACCGGCCTCGTCGCGCCGATCCTCGATGGTCAGTTCGTGCGCACCCAGAATCTCCAGCGTCTCCTCCAGGGTCTGCGGTGCGCGGCGCTCGCGCGCGTGCACCTTGCCGCCCCCGGCAGCACGTTTGGCCAGGGCCGCCGGCCGCAGCTCGTGCACCGGCGCCTTCGGTGGCGTCGCAGCCGCGCTCTCGCGCGGCGCGGCGGCGGGCGCAGCGGCCCGCACGGGCGCCTCTTCGTCGAATAGCTTGAATTCGTGGTCCACCGCCTGCGGCGCCTGCGCGGCCGTTCGCGGCGGCAGCGCCCCAGACTCCCCGCTCACGCGCTGACGTTCATCGCCGCTCACGGGCACCACGGCGGCTGACGGGAATTCGGAACGGACGTAGCCGGCCACTTGCTTGGCGGAAATCGGATCGTTGAAGAACCCCAGGCGCAGCCCGAACCACTTGCGACCCTCGCGGCTGCCCTCGACGCAATAGAGCGTATAGGCGCTGAAGATCGCCAGCGGCGGCAGCTTCTCGAATGCGATCGGCTGCACCGACCACTTCAGCTGCACGGCGAAGGCGGCCGGTTTGGCGAGCGCCTCCGGGGCACGCCCTTCGAGACACTGCAGCGCCTGGGCATCGGAGAGCGCCGCCGCGGGGATCGGCAGCGTACGCGTCGCGCCGGTC
This sequence comes from Pseudomonadota bacterium, assembly GCA_028067895.1. GTDB lineage: Bacteria > Pseudomonadota > Gammaproteobacteria > Steroidobacterales > Steroidobacteraceae > 13-2-20CM-66-19. Next base: position 1,598 of record JAPTUI010000132.1, read on the forward strand.
GCCTCCAGCGGCTCATCCAGCGACGCGAGAACTTCCTTGATGTTGGACGTTCCAAACACTGCCGGTGCACGAGCAGTCTCGGCAGGTTCGCTGGCACTGGCACGCGGCGGCGGAACCGACACCGCGCGGCGAGCCGGGGCCGGTGCGGGCACGGCCTCCGCTTCGGCCGGCGGATGCAATGTCGGCACCGCCTTGGCCTCCTCGGGCGCCTCGACGAGGGAGAGTACCGGCGCGGTCGCTGATTCAGTTGAGAGTTCGACGGGCGGCTCGACCTGCGGCGCAACTGAGTGCGGGCCGGCCGCGTGGGCCGCCTGCGCTTCGGCCGCGGCCACGGCGCGGGCGCGCAGCTTCTTGCCCGGCGCCTCACCGGCCCAGGCGCCGGGATAAATCTCGCGCACCAGCCCGAGCCAGCTTTCGGCCTCGGCCTGGTTGGCGAAGAAACCCATGTGCAGCCGGAAGCGCTCCCGGCCCTCCTCGAACCGGCGGCTCACGAAAAACGTGAAGCGGCTGAGCTCGGGCAGGTCGGCGCGCGGCAGCGCCATGGGCGTGCTCGATGAGCACAGGTTGATCACGAACGGACCTGCCTCGGCGGCAGAGCCGACCGATGATGGTGCGCCGGCCTCGGCGAGCGGCGCCAGATTTTCCGCTGGTGTCATGTCTCTTGGACGCTCGGTCGTGATGCCCCGGCCGGCGGTGCGTCCCATGGAGACGGAGGAAGCTTCCGATGCGCGAGCAGCGCGATCGTGGCAGCCCCGCCGTCATGGGAATGTCCCGAAGACCGGTGGCTTTGCGTCCCCGTCTTTCGACGGGTTTGCCCTTTACAAGGACTACAGTTTCGAGGCAGGGGCCGCGCGAGTCAAGCGTTCCGGTGCGGCGTATTTCTCAGGTCGTATTTACCACAGTCTTGTGTGTACATAACGCAGCGGCGCGCCGCCGCGCGGCGCTGCTTATGTCGTCTCCGTGCCGCCATATGTCATGCGGGATGCAATCAAGCCGGATCCGGGAGAATCCCCGGCAGGTCAAGGCCCTGCTCGCGTGCGCAGGCGATCGCCTCCGGATAACCGGCATCGGCATGGCGCATCACGCCGCTCGCCGGATCGTTCCACAACACGCGCGCGATGCGGCGCGCGGCCGCCGCGGTGCCGTCGCACACGATGACCAGGCCGGCGTGCTGGGAAAATCCCATTCCAACACCACCACCATGATGCAGCGAAACCCAGGTCGCACCCGAGGCGGTGCTGAGCAGTGCATTCAGCAGCGGCCAGTCGGACACCGCATCGGAGCCGTCGCGCATCGATTCGGTCTCGCGGTTCGGCGAGGCCACCGAGCCGGAATCCAAGTGATCGCGCCCAATCACCACCGGCGCCTTCAGTTCGCCGCGCGCCACCATCTCGTTGAAGGCGAGGCCGAGGCGATGCCGGTCGCCGAGCCCGACCCAGCAGATGCGAGCCGGCAATCCCTGGAAATGAATGCGCTCGCGCGCCATGTCCAGCCAGTGATGCAGGTGTTTGTCCGCGGGCAGCAACTCCTTGACCTTGGCGTCGGTCTTGAAGATATCCTCGGGGTCGCCGGACAGCGCGGCCCAGCGGAACGGCCCGACGCCGCGGCAGAACAGCGGGCGGATGTAGGCCGGCACGAAACCGGGGAAGCCGAAGGCATTCTTCACACCCTCCTCGAGCGCCATCTGCCGGATGTTGTTGCCGTAATCCACGGTCGGCACACCGGCGGCATGAAAGTCGAGCATGGCACGCACGTGACAGGCCATCGATGCCTTGGCGGCTCGGATCACGGCCGCCGGATCACGCTCGCGCATCTCGAGCCAACGCTCGACGCTCCACCCGCTCGGCAGGTAGCCGTTCAGTGGATCGTGCGCAGAGGTCTGGTCGGTGAGCAGATCGGGCCGCACGCCGCGCTTGAACAGCTCCGGCAGCACATCGGCGGCGTTGCCGAGTAAGCCAACGGATACCGCCTTACCCTCGGCGCAGGCGCGCTGCACGATCGCGAGCGCCTCATCGAGACTCTCCGCCGCATGGTCGAGATAGCCCGAGCGCAGGCGCATCTCGATGCGCGAGCGCTGGCACTCGATCGCCAGGCAGGACGCGCCGGCCATCACCGCCGCCAGCGGCTGCGCGCCGCCC
>JAPTUI010000548.1 GCA_028067895.1 Pseudomonadota bacterium
TTCCGGCACGCGCGCTGCGAGCTGCCTGCTCCGAACACCGTCGAGCTGTTCGAGCCGTTCCACCGTCATTCACGTTTGCGCCTCGTCTCACTGATGGATCACACGCCCGGCCAACGGCAGTGGGAGAACGCTGAACATGCACGCATCTACTACACCGGCAAGAAGGGCTGGAGCGCGGCGAAATACGAGGCCAGACTGACCGAAGCCGTGCAGATGCAGCAACGCTACGCGGTGCCGCATCGACGTCACTTCGTCGAATACTGCCGAAGCCATGACATCGCGCTGGCGAGTCATGACGACACCACTCCCGAGCACGTGCTCGAAGCACACCGCGATGGCGCGGTGATCAGCGAGTTCCCGACCACCCGGCAGGCAGCGCAAACCGCGCGGGACCTCGGTCTAGCCACGGTTCTCGGTGGCCCGAACGTAGTGCGGGGCGGCTCGCACTCCGGCAACGTGGCGGCCGCGGAACTGGCTCGCCACGGGTTGCTCGACATCCTCTCCTCCGATTACGTGCCGGGCAGTCTGCTCGGCGCAACGTTCGATTTGCACCATCAGCAGAATCTCTCGCTCCCCGACAGCTTTGCGATGGTTACCCGCCACCCGGCCCACGCCCTCGGACTGCAGGACCGCGGCCGGTTGGCCCTCGGGTTGCGCGCCGATCTGGTCCGGATCCGCCCCCTCCGTGGCGCCAATGGGCGCGTGCAGCCGCTGGTGCGCGCGCTATGGCGCCAGGGGCGACAAGTCGCCTGAACACGCGACCCGGTGTCCACCACGAGTCAAGCGCCCGCCATCCGCCCCGGTCAGAGTACACATGCAGCGCATCAACTGCGGCACGCCGCCGAACCCCTGGTCGGCCGGCCGACCGATCCGATCAGCACCCGAGATCGATCCGTCGGCCTGGGTGAGCGAATCGGACTTCGGGTGCTACACCTACCTCGGACCACGCTCCAGCGTTGCGCACAGTCAAATCGGCGATTGGAGCTACGCCATGGGGGACAACCAGATCCTCCATGCCCGGATCGGCAAGTTCTGCAACATCGCTACGGGCGTACGCATCAACCCGAGCAATCATCCCTGGTGGCGCGCGACTCTGCATCATCTCACCTACCGCAGCCGCTCTTATGGCTTCGAGCTGCCGGACGATACGGACTTCTTCGCCTGGCGTGCGCGTGACGCGGTCACGATCGGTCCGGATGTGTGGCTCGGCCACAATGCGCTCATCATGCCCGGCGTAACCGTCGGCGCCGGCGCCGCCGTAGGCAGCGCCGCGGTCGTCACGCACGACGTTCCGCCGTTTGCGATCGTTGTCGGCGTGCCCGCTCGCATCCTGCGCATGCGATGTGACTCCCGCACGGCCGAACGCCTGCTCGAGCTCGCCTGGTGGGATTGGGAAGACTCCCGTCTGCAGGCCGCGCTGCCCGATCTGCGCACGCTCGACATCGAGACGTTCGCGCAAAAATACGTGCCCTGATACCTGCTCCGCGCCGCGCGCGAGTCCGTCGCGCGCCCCGCTTCATATATCGGTCACGTTCCAGTCCTACCATCGGCAAGGACGTCGGATGAGATCCCGACGCCGCGGAGTGCTCGGTTTCCATTTCAGTAAAGCGCCGAGCTGTGCATCAACAGCCCACGCGCACCGACGGTCGCGCAGGGCCTGCGCTCTGCCGGACACTGTGTAGGCCCGCGCCGTCAACGAACCGGAGTAGGCGGATCGTGACCCAGATTGAATCCTATCTCGACGAGCTCAGTCCGCAGCGAGCGCATATCCGCCTGATTTTCAGTTCCGGCCTGGGCGTATTCCTCGACGGATACGACTCGGCGATGATGGCCGTCGCCATCATCTTCATTGCGCCCGCCTGGCACCTGACGCCCGCCGCGCTCGGCTTGTTGGCCGCCTCCACGCTACTCGGGGCAATGCTCGGCGGTGCGATCGGCGGACGATGTGCGGACCTGTATGGCCGCAAGTGGCTGTATATGATCGATATCGGCACCTTCTTCGTCGCCGCCCTGCTGTCCGCAGTCGCCTGGAACTTCGTCTCGCTGTTCATCTTCCGTCTTCTGGTCGGCGTCGGAATCGGCGTCGACTATCCCTTGAGCGCAACGTTCCTCGCCGAATTCGCACCACGCAAGCGACGCGGTGCGATGATGACGTGGTCGTTCGGCTTTTTCTTCTATGCCGGCAGCGTCGCGGCCATGCTCGTCGGCTTTCTGCTCGCGCATTTCGGCCCGGACGCCTGGCGGTTCCTGTTCGCCTCCGGCGCCGTGCCGGCTCTCGGATTGCTGGTCCTGCGCCGCTCGCTGCCGGAGTCCCCGCGCTGGCTGCTGCGCAAGCGAAGCCCTCATCAGGCACTGGCCGCATTGCGGAAATTCCACCCAGATGGAGTCCCAGCAGCCGCGCCCGAGAGCAACGGGTTGCACGCAAGTCGGGACGGCGAGCGCACGGGCCGCTGGCGCGAACTGTTCACGCGAGCGTACCTGCGGCGCACCGCCTTGATCACGGTGCCATGGTTCCTGATGGACATGGTCGATTACGGCTTCAGCATCTACATCCCGACGCTGCTGCTCGCGTTCGGCATGCGCTCCTTCGGTGGCAGCATTCTGCTGTCCGCGACACTCTCAAGCCTCGGCACCGTCGGCTTCATCTTCGTCGCCGGATGGATCGAACGTTGCGGCAGGATCCGTGCCCAGAGCATGGGATTTCTGGGTCTCGCCACCGGGATGGCCGCCCTGGGCCTGATCGCCATGAGCGGCACGGCTGCGATCCTGCCGATCGCCGCATGCATCCTGTTCGTGAAACTCGCCAATGCGTTCCCTGACATCACCACCTGGGTGCTCCCGGTGGAGCTGTTTCCTACCGAGCTGCGGGCCTCTGCACACGGTCTCGCGACCTCGATCTCGCGGATCGGTGCGGCCACGAGCGTCTTCCTCTTCCCGATCCTGCAACGCGAATGGGGGATCGGACCGCTGCTGCTGGTGATTGCCGCGGCGCAGCTCGCCGCCTCGTTCATGACGCTGCTGACTGGCGAGGAACCTGCGGGCCGCAGCCTCGAGGAGATCACACACGGGGCCAGACTAACGCCCGTCGCGCAGACCGCAACCTCAGCGCAAGAGCTGTCCGCACCGCTGGTAGCTGAAAAGTAGCCCCCCAGTCATGGCGGGTAGTACCGGCGCACCTGATACTATTGAGAAATGCGTAAGTGAGTGACACCTTTTTGCGCTGCTTGCGGTCCAAGTACCCGGAATGGTTACATTCGGGGTACTGATGAAGCACGTAGAGAAACGCAAGGAGCTGGAGCGACGTCGACGACGCGGGGCGAGGCTGCTGGCCGCGGGGCACCCGCAAGTGGAGGTCGCACGGCGGGTGGGCGTCTCACGGCAGACAGTGATGCGCTGGGAGCGGCTGCGCCAGCAAGGGGGACTTGCGGCGCTGAGTCGCGCCGAGCACTTCGGACGCCCGGAACGGCTGTCCGAATCGCAGCGCGAGGAGCTGGTGCGGTTGCTGAAGGCAGGGTCGCTGGCCGCCGGCTTTGCGACGGAGCTGTGGACGCTGCCGCGAATCGCGCGATTGATCGAGGAGAGATTCTCAGTCTCGATGGTTCCGTCCTCAGTGTGGCGGCTGCTCGGACGGCTCGGCTGGAGCGTGGAGCGGCCGAGCGGCCGAGCGGCCAGGCGCGCGAGCGCGACGAACGGGCGATCCGCACCTGGAAAGCCAAGAGGT
>JAPTUI010000574.1 GCA_028067895.1 Pseudomonadota bacterium
AGTCTGGCGATAACTTCCTCGCGCGTCGCTTCGTCGTCCTGGTCGGTCAGCAGCTCGGCCGCGATGCCGGCCCGGCTGAATCCCTCGACCAGCGAGGCCCCGTGCGCTTTGTGGCACGCGAACACGATCGAACGCTTCCCGGCGGCGATGGCGAGCCAGTTCTCGATCACGTCGCCGATGAGCTTTGGGCGCGAGAGCAGGTTCCCAACGGCGCCCTCGGCATAGTCGCCGGCCGCATCTTTCGGCAACGCCTTCAATTCGGCACGCGAAACGATCGGCACGCTGAAGATCCGGGGGCGCACGAGGCTTCCCTCGCGGATCAGCTCGAGGATCGACGGCCCGCGGATCAGCCGATCGAATGCCGCCGAGAGAGACTTGCCAGACTTTCGCGCCGGAGTCGCCGTGAACCCGAGTCGCAGCGCCTCCGGGTACTGCTCGAGGATCGCCATGCGCGAGTCGGCCGCCGCGAGGTGGGCTTCGTCGAAGATCACAACCTCGGCACTGGGCAACGGCATGCGCGCGTCCGCGACGCAGCGGCGGTAGAGCGTGTCAGCCGAGGCCACCTGCACGAGCTTCGAGGCATCGAACATCCCACGCAGGTCGGCGGCGATTATTCCGTGCGGGACGCCGAAGGCTTCGAGTCGTTCGTGAATCTGGCGCACCAGGCGCGTGCGGGTCGCCAGGATCAGGACGCGCAGCATGTTGTTTGAGGCGCAGAGTGCTACGGCCGCCACTTCATGAGTCTTGCCGCCGCCCGTGGGGAGCTGGCGAAGGATGCGCCGCTCGCCCTCGCGCATGGCCGCGGCGATCTCGGCGAGGCCCTCGCGCTGATAGGGGCGGAGCACATCACAGACGGGCGGCGGCGAATCGAGAAAGCCGGCGAAGGGGAGAGCACTCACCGCTTACCCCTCCCGAAGCTCCCTACTGCATCACCCCGTTGATAGGCTTCCCCCTTCGTAAGCAATCCGGGGGATGGGGATGGGGATGGGGATGGATGCGATACGCTCAGCGATCGCTCAGCGACTCGCTCAGCGATTGGCACCACATCGGACGGAAGGGGCGTGCCCCAGCGCCGGTGATTGGTTTTCGCCGCGCCAGTGCGACGCATTTTGCGCAGCTCAAGAGAGTTTCCACGGTGCTGCTCGAGCCGCTCGTTGACTAGGCCATCGGGGGTCTCGGCGAACTTCCGCGAGATCCGCTTCCAGAGCGGGCGAAATTCCTTCGGCGTCGTGCGCGCAATGATCGCAAGCCGGTTGATGTCGTTCGGCAAGGGGCCGCTTCCCCACTGCGCGCCGAGAAGGAGGAAGTAGGCGCCCGTCTCTTGAAGCGTCCAGCCCTGCGTTGCATCGAGAAAGTCGCGATGAAACCACGGCACAAAAGGCAGCGAATCGGCGCTCATGGTCGCGCCCTCAGCGCGCAGCGGTCGCCACAGCCGGCGCAGTGTTGTATAATTGGTGCGCTCTCATCGATAAGCCGCTGTCCCGGAGTGCCACCTCCGGGCGCGGCGCCCTGCGCGCCCACTACGCGGCCCGCTCGCGCTCGGCGGCGCGCTCGGCGAGCCAGTTATCAACCTCGTCTTCAAACCAGCCCGAAGCGCGCGCGGTAAGTTTGATGCGCGGCGGAAACCAGCCTTCGCGGCCTCCGCGATAGATCGAATCACGGCCGAGTCCGGTTTTTGCCATCACGGCCGGCAATCGCAGAATCTTGCGGGACGGGGAGGTCATGTCGCTGCTCCATCGGTTCGCCGAGGCGGTTGCCCTCGGCGGCCCTCGGCGGGCAGCGGCGATTAAGCTACGCGGGACGTGCGTAGTAACCCGCCAAATAAACCGGTTATTTTGCGCTCGACTTTCGGCGAGACGTTGGACCCGTCGGTCCTTTGTCAGGGGGATCTGTCTCGGTGAGTCGCCGCAGGCGCGGGTTCTTTCTCACGATGCGGTCGAGCGCCTTGCGAGTAATTGGCATTCCATCGGCGCGCTGCTCCGGATCCGAAGCGCTATGACCGGCCGCGTTGGACAGCGCGCCGCGGAAATCTCGCTCTGCCTTCGCATTGCGCTGCGCGTATGTCCCAGCCCTTTGAGGAGGGGCGCCAAAGAACGCTTCTTCGAGCGTCATCCGCCCTCGCGCGTCCAGATAAGCCTGGAATGCATGCTGCATCGCAACAAGGAACTCTGGTGGCGGATAGCGCCCGTGGACCAGAAAGCGAAACAACACCCGCAGTGGATGGTCGTCTGGCTCGGAATCGACACGCTTAAGGTCCGGAATCGCTACCTTCGAGAGTGTCTTCCATTGCTCGCTCAGTAGTGGCAGACGCCCACGTTCCAGCTCGGCTTTCGCCGCCTCTACATCAGCCCACGTTACGCCTTGGTCGTGCATGCTGGCCTTCTCCCAGCCCTTCAGAGAGAGCGCCGCACGAGACCGGTGAAGGATCCGGCTTTTCGGGAGCTACCCTACGTGCGGCGGGTTCAGTCTATCGCCTCATGCCTTGCGCCGGATCGGCACGATCTTGCCGCCGGCCCTGAGCGCATCGAGATAGTCGGCCCACGCCTGCATCATCCGGCGCCGTTCCTCGAGGCGCTGTGCCCGGTTGTACGCGGCCCGCACCTTGTTGCGCTCGGCGTGCGCGAGCTGCAACTCGATGACATCGGGCGGGAATCCCTGCTCGTTGAGCAGCGTCGAGGCCATCGCCCGGAACCCGTGCGCCGTCATCTGCTCGGTGGTGTAGCCGAGGCGGCGCAGCGCGGCGTTGAGCGTGTTCTCGCTCATCGGTCGATCACGCGATCGCAGCGACGGGAACAACAGCTTGCCGCTCCCGGTGAGCGGGTGCAGCTCCCGCAGGATCGCCACGGCTTGGGTAGACAGCGGCACGATATGCGCGTCCCCCATCTTCATGCGCTCGCCCGGGATGCGCCACTCGGCGGCATCGAGGTCGAACTCGCGCCACTCGGCGCCGCGGAGCTCGCCGGGGCGCACGAAGGTGAGGGGAGCGAGCTTCAGTGCCGCAGCGGTTGCAGGCTCGCCCTGGTACCCATCGAGCGCGCGCAGCAGCTCGCCCACTTGCGCCGGGTCGGTGATGGCCGCGCGGTTCTTTGTCGGCACGGGGGCGAGTGCGCCGCGCAGGTCCGCCGTGATATCGCGCTCAGCCCGCCCGGTGGCGATCGCATAGCGCATGACCTGGCCGACTCGCTGCTTGGTGCGGGTCGCCGTTTCGTGGTGCCCCTTGGACTCGATGGCGCGAAGCGCGGCCAACAGCTCGGGCGCCTTGATGTCGTTGATGAGCTTGTCGCCCAAGCGCGGGAAGATGAACGTCTCGAGCATCCAACGGCCTTTCTCGAGCGTCACGGTGGCGAGCTTCCTCGCTTGCAGCCCGAGCCATTCCTCGGCCACGAGGCGGAACGTGTCGGACTGGACGATCTTGCCGGCGCGCTTCTTCTCGCCCGGGTCTGTGCCGCGCACCAGAAGCTTCTTGGCATCGTCTCGCGCCTCTCGCGCCTCGCGCAGCCCGATCTCGGGATAGACGCCGATCGCGAGCACCTTCTCCTTGCCTCGCACGCGGTACTTCAGGCGCCAGTAACGGCCCGTTGAGCCGTCCTTCTGTGGGGCGACCAGTAAGTACAGCCCCCCGCCGTCAAACAGCTTGTAGGGCCTCTCGCGCGGCTTGGCGGTGCGGATCTTGGTGTCGGTGAGCTTCACGGGATACCCCCTGGTACCCCCGACAGGGACT
>JAPTUI010000611.1 GCA_028067895.1 Pseudomonadota bacterium
GCGACGCGCAACCGACGCAATTGGTGCATCTGTCTGGTCGACATCTTCCTGAGAGGGCTGATCGGAGGAAACACGGCGCGGTTCACGAATGATGCGGGTTAAGAGCCCTGTGACTGCCCGCAGGGCAAGGGGCTCATAAACCCGAATATCGACCCCCAGGTCACCCAGCGCCCCGGCGATAACCGGCCGGACCTGCTCCCAGGCGGGACCGCCGAGTCCACAGCCCAGCGGCGGAATGGCGATGGAACGGATGTGCCGGTCGAGGATCACCCGGCGCAGGTCTACCACGCCCTCCCCGATCCACTCGAGCCGCGATGGCTGGCGCCAATGGCGTTTTTAGTCGGGAAATTGATAATCCAGCGTGGACGGTCTGGCACGCGGCTCTCCATTCAAACATGCACCCGGTACGGACCTACTGCGCCTTGCAGGCCGAACGGGGATACGTGCTTTGCCGGATGCCGCTCGAGGATCCGCCCGGTACCTCACTGAGAGTGTGGCCGCACCTCCAACGTCATTTGGTCCGCGATTTCTCGGGCCAGGTTCTTGCGCGCATGCTTCTCTTCGGGCCATCCGATGACGTTCGCATGGCGAGGGTGCGGGTTGCCGTCGGGGTCGAAAGAGAGGTTTCTCTCGAGAAACGTCGCCGCACTGGCGGTAGCCCGCGCTTTCATCCGGGTCTCATGGCTGTCCACGTGCGCGGTGCAAATGGTCCAAAGATCAGCGGAGGTTACGCCCGACGCCCGATAAATCGAGGTCTCGTGCCGAATCCGCCCGTTTCCGAGATCAACTGGCTGGGGCAGAAGACCCTCGTGCCGCACTCGTCCCGTCAGGGGGACAAAATGGCCCGTGTGCCGCAGGAACCGAGTGATCGGTTCAGGCGGCTCGACGGCGGGTGGTAATGCCTGCTCGTTCGTGGAGGTCGTGGACATAGCGGAGCAGATCGCCCCCCACCACGCCTTCAAAAGGTTCCGTACCATGCCTTACCCGCGGCTGCCCGTAGTCCTCGCCGATGACACCGGCAAAATGGAGCGGACCAGATTCGCCGATGCTGATCGAGAGCTGGTGCTTCGAGTCGAAGTCCCAGTCGACAGCAATCTCACCGTCCGGCTCGGGAATAATCTCGGGGGAGGTCAGTGACGCCGGCAAGGCGTTGAGAAACGCAATCGTCCGTGCCACGACGGCTCCGGAGATCGCTCGAGCGCCGTAACCGTCCCATCCGGATCGGCAGCACTCGTCCATGACGCGCGCAAGCGAGGTCAGTGCAAGAGACTGGGCGGAGCTCGCCGCCGAATGCAGCTCCCGCTTGGTTTCGCAGAGGACCCGGCGCAGCGGTTCGTCGGAACGGCCGGTGCTGAACGTGGGCGCGTAGAGCGCCGGTGGTGTGGTCCAGCTGAGAAGCGGCGCAGTCATTCGTATCCTCCGGCTGTCGCTTCGGTAATGCTCTCGAAAAACGCGTCGTTCTTCAACTCTCGCAATCGGTCAAGGCACCGCCATGGCTCAGGGCCGTGCGGGTCGAACTGCTGCTGGCACTGCACGTCAATGTCCAGAATGACGGGAACCTTGTCGCTCACCGCGGTGGCATTGGCCTCGAGAAGCTGAGTCAGGATCGTGATGGCCGGAATTTCCGGGTACGGGATCATCATGCGCTGCATGAAGCTCATGACTGTTTGAGGCAGCCCCGGGGGAATGCCGGGCGGCGTCGTCAGAAACTCTGAGAATTGCTGATCGGACCGCATCGGCAAATTCAGGTTGTTGATGTAGCGGCACGCGGTTCGCACTATCCGATCCGGCTTGATCGCCTCGATGTAAAGCGGCCAAAGCCGCTCGGCCTCGCTCTTGAGGTGGCCCCAGTCCGTATATGGGGCCAGGCGGCTGATCGTAAAGCCCTGGTGCTGGAATTGCGCGACGAACTTCTCATCCATCGAATGGAATCGGACCCCCAGATCCTCTGTAGCGACGTTAACCTGCAGCGGTTGGGCCGCATGCACGTTGATCGCTCCCAAGATGATCTGCCCCTTTTTTACGTACGTATCCCGGAGGCGGTCGGCAAGCACCTCCGCTGCGGTTGCATCAATCTTGCGCGTCGACTGCACGCGAAGATCGATGAGTGCCTCGGTGATCGGTGCGTTCTTCAGCTGGCGATGTCGTGCCATGGTTACCCGGTATCCAGCCCGCGGGTGCGGATACTAACGCTTCCCACGCGGTTCAAGGAGAGTCGCTGTGCCGAAACGCGGCAAAACGCTCCGGTGCTCAGCAATCGATACCCCTTCGATGAGTACGACCCGCGCCCCATCCGACGGATGAGGTTCTTCTGCTGCATGCAGGGCAATGGCCTTGGTCTGGACTTCATCCGCTGCGAGAATTCCTCGAGCTGTGTCAGCGAGGGCGGCTCGTCCGTCTCCGGCAGCCGCGGCTTGAAGGGGCTATTGCGCCGAGGCTTCCGCCGCGCCACGTGTCGGCTCCCCCGCCGCATACCGACCCGCTATGCCCTCAACTGCCGCATTCTCCTCGAGCGCGCTCATCACGAAGCGGCGCAGCTTCTCGTAGCGGCCGTAGCGGATCATGTCCCGCGGCGAGATGTTGCCGAACAGCGGATTCTTGGTCTTGAACCACAGGGCCGTCTTTGCGACGTCGCCGGCAAAGAACTGCGCGACAAGCCCACAGATGTTGCCGATCTCGAGCATCCGATCCCGCACGTCTTTCGGCATCTTCTGGTCGAAGCGCACGGAGGCCGGTGCGACGCCGGCGACCCTGGCCACTTCCGATTTGCTCAGCTCGAGAAACCGGGCGACCCGGTGTGGATTGAAAGACTCGCCGGACCCGAATTCGAGGTAGTCGCGATCCGCTATGGTTCTGAAGAGCAGGGCGCTCGAGTTAGCCATCGTGCCAGTCCTTACCCTCTCAGGGGTTTTTCAGTATACCCGTTCGGCCATTCGACAACCACGATTCCACCACACTTCGACCAAGGCAGTTCGGGCCTCGTTCCGCCGCCGCCCCGATCTCGCCCGGGATGATGGGCGGGTATTCTCCCCTAGCGCGACTATCCCAGGTCCTTGAGGATCTCCTCCACGGCCTTGATCACCTCTACCTTCTCCACTCCCTGCAAGCCCTGGGGAAACGCGAGCGTCACCTTTCCGCGCGCGTTCCTGGTGACCGTCACCCTCCTCGCGGTCCCCACGTTGTACTGCTTCTGAACCGGCTGAAACTTCTTCGAGCGATCGAGACTGCCGATCAGGGTCCGGATCATCTCCGCGGGTGCCCTCCCCTCCCCGTCCCGCGCCAGATTCTTCGCCGCCTGCAGGATCACCTCCTTGGCCCCAGGCCGCTCGAGGAGCATCGCGAGGTTGTAGGCCTGGATTACGGGGATGGCGCTCTTATCCGCGAACAGGCCCGCGAGCGTCGCGTGCTTGAGCACGCCTGCGGCCTTCAGCATCTTGGCGACCTGCCCTTTCGAGAGGCCGATGGCCTCGGCGAGCGCGTCCTGGGTCGCAAACACCTTCGCCTCGATCTGGGTCTGGAACGAGAGCGCCCGCTCCATCGGGGTGATGTCCTGGCGGTCGGCATTCTCGATGTGCATGAGCACCGCGGCATGCGCATCGTCCGCCTCGATCACCCGGAGTTTGAGTTTCTTGCCGAGCAGCTCGCACGCGAACCGGCGGCGCATCCCGTAGATGAGCTCGTAGTCGAAGTTCGGATC
>JAPTUI010000378.1 GCA_028067895.1 Pseudomonadota bacterium
GAGGCCCTGGGGTGCACGAAGCCCACCTTCGCGCCGGCGCCCTGCCGGGGGGTCGCGTCAATGAGCTCGACGCCGTCTCGCGCGAGGCGGGCGAGCTCACCGGCCACCCACGCAGTGTTCGCATCTCGCTTGCGCACCCGCAGCAGTACGTGCGCACCGGCGCCGGCGGGCGCAAAGCCGAGGCACTCCTCGACGCAGAAATCCTCCGCTTCGGCGCGCACCCGCACGCGACCGAGCGGCGCGCCGTAGGCCCGCGGCGGATCGAGCGCCGCGGCGTGATCGCCGCGCGGTACGCTGAGCTCGCTCAATGCCACGCCGAGGGGCCGAGCAGATCGCAGCGCCGGCCATCCGTGACCGCGCTGACCGCGTTCGCGCTGTTGACGATGGTGCGCACATAGCACTCGGGCGCACCGTGGCCGCGGCGCTGGAACTCGTAGCGCTGCGAGCCGGACATGCCCGAATGGCCGAGGAAGTTGAAGTTCTGGTCGAACAGCAGCGTGTCGGTGGCGCGCACGCGGTCGCTCACCGCCCGGCCGGCCGCGCCGTCCCAGGCTGCTCCGGTGCGCGCGCCGAAGCGCTGCAGCACCGAGGTGGTGATGGCGTAATCACCATTCGCCTGCGGCGCCTGATCATAGGCGAGTGTGAGCGGGAAGCTCCAGGTGCTCACCCGGCGCTCGTCCCGCCGGTCCGCTCCGCTTACCTGCGTGACGGTGCGCACCGCGCTGGTGAGCGCGATCTGCTGGTCGTAGACGGTGCTGTTGATTGTATAGTTCTGCCGGTTGGCGAACTGGAAGTCCTGTTCGACTGACGTGCTGCGCAATCCGTCCGGCAGCTCGAGGTAGCCCGAAAGGCGCGTGCGCACCGCGGAACTGACGCTGACCGAGCCGCTGACGCTGCCGCCGGGGCCGCTCGCCAGATCGGCACTGACGTTCGGGGCAAGAGCCGGCACGTCGATCTCCGTGACCGCGCCGCGGATCGCGCTGACGCGCTTGTCCTGGTACACGAGCAGGCTCGCGGCCACCGAGAAGTAGTTTCCATCGTTGTACACACTGACCGCGATGGTGTGCGGCTTACCGTTGTCGAGCTCAGCGGCGAGCGGCGTCAGATCGACGCGGAACGGCTTGAAATTCAGCGTCTGCACGCCCGGCGTCGGCTGCCAGAGGAACGGATCGATGCCGCCGGTGAAGATCCACGGCGAGACCGGCGCATAGGCGACGGTGCGCCCGTCGACTGCGACCACTACCTGACGATAGCCGCTGCTGCCGCAGCTCTGCAGCTCCTGGACGTACTGATCGGGCACGCAGGTGTACCAGAACTCGTCCCCGATCTGGCTCTGCGCGGTGACGTCGAGGTACACGTGCGTCATGTTGGTCGGGAAGGTGATCTGCTGCGAGAGCTGCTGCGCGGGCGTATCGAGGTAGCTCGGCTGGTTGGCACTGTTGAGCGGATAGACCGCCGAGGGCGCTGCGCCCCGTACGCGTCCGTCGGCGCGCGCCGCACCTTCCTCGCCGTCCTCGCCGCGGGGTGCCGGGTAGAAATACAGATAGCCGCTGCCGTGAATGACGCCGGTGTCGGTGCTGTTGACGATGTTGAAAATCGTCGCGGCCCCCGACTGCGGCTCGGCGAGCAGCGCGCTGTAGTCGGTCACGTCGCGCTCGACCGTCCAGACCGGACCGACGCTCGAGCTCGGCTCCGGTGTGGTGCCGAAATACAGCGCCGCGTTGCCGAGAAACACGTACGCGCTGCGGTCGTACTGCACCCCGGCGTTCTCGTTGAAGTGCGCCACGAACACGACTTTCGCCCACGGACCGGGACAGCCGGCCGGGGGGCTGTAGGTGAACGGCAGTGGCGCGTACACGTCGAACGTGTCGGACTGAAACAGAGTCACGATGCACGGCCGGGTCGACGGATGGGCGACGAGCAGGTCGGCAGTGGCGACGTTCTGCTGCCCGATCTGCGGTTTCGGCGGGACGTTCAGCCCGCCACCGGCGTCCCCGGCCGCCGCGAGTGGCAGCGCGAGACCCGCAAGTATGCCGAGCAGCACCGCGCACAGTGCCGGTTTAAGTTGCGTTCGCATGACGACCCCCTGGTGGTGCGGACCGGGATCCCCATCGGCGGGAAGGCCGGCCCGGTGTGCTGTTGTGATTCGACTGCGCCCCCGGGGATAACGCTAGCACGCGCCGCTCTGCGCTGCCAGCGTCCGCTCAGCGCGCCTCGAGCAGCAGCACCACGGCCTGGGCGCCAATGCCCTCGGCGCGACCGAGGAAGCCGAGCTTCTCGGTGGTGGTCGCCTTGACGTTGACCGCATCGCGCGGCACCTCGAGCAGTTCCGCAATGCGCGTGCGGATCAGCTCGCGGTGCGGGCCAATCTTCGGCCGCTCGGCGAGCAGGGTCAGATCCGCATTGCCCACTCGCCAGCCGCCCGCGCGCAGCAGCCCGAGCGTATGGACCACGAAGCCGGCGCTGTCGGCACCCTTCCAGCGCGGATCGGCGTCACTGAAATGTTGTCCGATGTCCCCGAGCCCCGCCGCCCCGAGCAGCGCGTCGGTGAGCGCATGCAACAGCACGTCTCCGTCGGAATGCGCGAGCACGCCCTGGGTGTGCGTGACCCGCACCCCCCCGAGCATTACGTGCTCGCCGGGACCGAACGCGTGCACGTCGAAACCCGTACCGACTCTCATGCCGACGCCTCCAGGAATGCCGCGGCGAGGGTCAAATCCGCCGCGGTGGTGATTTTCAGGTTACCGGCCGAGCCGGCCACGAGCACCGGGCGCTCGCCTGCCCATTCGAGCGCCTGCGCCTCGTCGGTGGGCACCCGGCTCGCCGCATGCGCCGCATCGAGCGCACGACACAACGCGCCGTAGCGGAACATCTGCGGGGTCAGCGCGCGCCACAAACCGGTGCGATCGACGGTGGCCGCGACGCAGCCGTGCGCATCGGCGCGCTTGAGCGTGTCGGCGGCCGGCGCCGCGAGCAGCCCGCCGAGCGGATGCTCGGCGAGCTCGCCGAGGAGACGCTCGAGATCCTCAGGCGCCAGACAGGGCCGGGCCGCATCGTGCACCAGCACCCAGTCCTCGGGCGCAGCGCGCGCCGCGAGCGCCGCGAGCGCTTGGCGCACCGAGTGACTGCGCTCCGCGCCACCGGCCACCGTCATGACCCCGGGCGGAGCCACCTCGCTCCAGTACGGATCGTGCGCGGCGAGCGCCACCATGGCGCCGGCACAGCGCTCATCGGCAAGGAACGGTGCGAGCGCCCACTGGATCACCGCACGGCCACACAGCGGCGCGTACTGCTTAGGCCGCTCGGACCCGAACCGACGGCCGATCCCGGCCGCCGGCATCACCAGCCAGTAGCGCATGACTCAGCGCGATCCGGCCGGCGGGAAGCGCGGCGGTTCAACGACCATGTAGAACGTTTCGTGCGGGCCAATCATGCCGAGCTGGCTGCGCGCGCGCTCCTCGATCGCGCCGGTGCCGGTCTTCAGATCGGCCACCTCCGCCTCCAGGCGCGCATTGCGCCGGCTCAGGTGCGCGTTGAGCTTCTCCTGCGCCGCCACCACCCGCTCGAGCCGGTAGACCGGCCGCACTCCTTGATCGGAGATCCAGATGCGGTACTGCAGCAGTACCAAAACGACGATCAGTGCGGCGAGGAGGACTTTCATGCGGTGCGTGGCCCGGGGCTTCGCCCCGGG
>JAPTUI010000295.1 GCA_028067895.1 Pseudomonadota bacterium
TCTCTCGATCCCTCTGCGGCGCAGCCGATTCGCGAGCGCATCCGGCGTCTCGGGGCCGACGATGGCTGTGGCATCCTGTGGGCCTCGGACCACATGTACGAAGTCGAGACAGTCTGCGACCGGGTGCTGTTCCTCTCGCGCGGCCGGATTTTGCTCGAAGGCGACCCGCGCCGGCTGCCGGCCGAGCACGGCGCCGAGACGCTCGAGGCGCTGTTCATCCGCCTGGCGCGCGAGCCCCTGAGCGCAGAGGAGCGCACCCGATGAAGCTGCGCCCGATTGCAGGGATTCTGTTGCGCCAGTTCTACCTGATCCGCGGCAGCCCGGTCCGGGCGCTGCCGATGTTCGCCTGGGTGGCGATCGACATCGTGGTGTGGGGGTTCATCACGCGCTACCTGAACACGATGAGCGCGGGCCGCTTCAACTACATCCCGAGCCTGCTCGGTGCGGTGCTGCTGTGGGATTTCTTCACCCGCATCATGCAGGGAGTGAGCACTGCGTTCCTCGAGGACGTGTGGTCGCGAAATTTCCTCAACCTGTTCGCAACCCCGCTCACCACGCCGGAGTACATCACCGGGCTCGTCATCACCAGTATTGGCACCAGCGCGATCGGGCTGGCGGTGATGCTGGTGCTAGCCACCGCGGTCTTCGGGCTGTCGTTTTTCTCCCTCGGCGTGATGCTGCTGCCGTTCCTGCTGGTACTGTTTTGTTTCGGCATCGCGCTCGGGATCCTCGCCAGCGCCCTGGTGCTGCGCTTGGGCCCGGCCTCCGAGTGGCTGGTGTGGCCGCTGCCGGCGCTCATCTCACCGTTCGTCGGGGTGTTCTATCCGCTCGCGACGCTGCCGCACTGGATGCAGCTCATCGCCCGAGGGCTGCCGCCCGCGTACGTGTTCCAGGGAATGCGCTCGATCCTCGCCGGTCATCCGCTGCCCGCGACGGCCCTGCTGCCGGGCGCGGCGCTCGCCCTGCTCGACGTCGCGTTGGCAGGATATTTCTTCGTGCGGGTGTTCCGCTACGCGCTGCGCACGGGGCTGCTCGCCCGCTACAGCGCCGAGAGCGTCTCCTGACCAGCATCCGCGGCCAGCGCCCCCGCGCGCCGGCCGCTCAGCGCAGCGCCTGATCGAGCCAGCGCGAGAGCGAGGCGGCATCCACCGCGCCGGACTGCCGCGCCAGCTCCTGGCCACCGCGAAAGAGAATGAGGGTCGGGATGGAGCGGATGGCGAAGCGGCCAGCCAGCTGCTGCTGCTCGTCGGTGTTGATCTTGCCAACGCGCAGCGTCGTGGCGCGCTGCGCGGCCACCCGGTCCAGCACCGGCGCCATCATGCGGCACGGACCACACCAGGGCGCCCAGAAATCCACCAACACCGGCAGCGAAGCGCGCTCGACGTGCGCGACGAATGCGCCAGCATCGAGTGCCACGGGCTCCCCGCTGAGGATCGGGGACTTGCAGCGCGGACACTTCGGGTGCTCTCCGGCACGTGCCTCGGGCACCCGCACGAGCGAGTGGCAGTGGGGGCACGCAACCAGCAGAGCATCGGCCACGGGGGTTTCGGTGTTCATAAATTGGACATGGGGCCGCGGCCGGCCGGGTTCAAGCGCCCCGACCCTTGGCTTCGCCGCCATCGCCCCCATCCTTGCGCTCAGCGTATCCTCTATCGATTCCGCGAGGGCTGCGTCGCACATGGAATACCGGGATTATTATCAGCTTCTGGGCGTCGCCCGGACGGCCACGGCCGAGGAGATCAAGAAGTCCTACCGTCGGCTCGCCCGCAAGTACCACCCTGACGTAAGCAAGGAAAAGGACGCCGAGCAGAAGTTCAAGGAAGTGCAGGAAGCCTATGAGGTCCTGAAGGACCCGGAAAAGCGCTCCGCCTACGATCAGCTCGGCAGCGAGTGGAAGTCCGGGCAGCAGTTCCGTCCGCCGCCGGACTGGGCGAGCGGCTTCGAATTCAGCGGCGGAGCGCGCCCCGGCGCTGGCGCAGCACACGGGTTCGAGGGGGAGGGATTCAGCGATTTCTTCTCCTCGCTGTTTGGCGGGGCGAGTCCGTTTGGCGGCGGCGCCCGGCGCGCCCCGCGCCAGGGCCGTGATCATCATGCCCGCATCGACATCGACCTCGAGGAGGCCTTTGGCGGCGGGACGCGCACGCTGGAGCTGAAGCGACCCGACGTGAAGGCGGACGGCTCGCTCGACGTGCGCGCGCACGCAGTGCGCGTGAGCATTCCGGCAGGCGTCACCGACGGACAGTTGATCCGCCTCGCCGGCCAGGGCGAGCGCAGCGCCGGCGGTGCCCGGGCGGGCGATCTGTACCTCGAAGTGCATGTCCGGCCGCATCGGCTCTATCAGCTGGAGGGACGCGACGTCACGTTGACGCTGCCGATTGCGCCCTGGGAAGCCGCGCTCGGCGCAACGGTCACCGTCCCGACGCTCGGCGGCCCGGTGGATATGCAGGTCCCGAGCGGCGCGCAGTCGGGGCAGAAACTGCGTCTGCGCGGCCGAGGGCTGCCGGGACAGCCGCCGGGCGATGCCTACGTGCAGCTGAAGATCGTCGTGCCGCCGGCCAGTTCACCGCAGGCGCGCGCGGCCTACGAAGAAATGCGCGCGAAGCTCGGGACCTTCGACCCGCGCGCCGATCTCGGGAGATAGCGCCGTGAGCGAAGCCGTGGAGCGATACGAAATGTGTCTGGTGAGCGAGACCGACTGGATCGGCGCCGGGGAAATCTGCGCGCTGTGCCGGCTCGACCTCACGGCGATTGCCGAGCTGGCCGAACTCGGCGTCGTGACGCCGCGGGGCACGGCCCCGGCCGAGTGGCTGCTGCCGGCTGCGGCGCTGCCGCGCCTGGCGCTCGCCGGGCGGCTGATGCGCGATCTTGGGTTGAACGTGAGCGGGGCCGCACTGGCCGTGGAACTCCTGGAATCGCAGCAGACCCTGGAGCGCCAGCTGAAGCGTCTCGAGCAACTGCTCTCGCCCTGAGCGGCGACGCGCGGCGGCACCGGCCGTGCATACGCACTTGTACAGACTTCAGCGCCGGCCGGACTCAGCGAATAATCTTGGCCTGCGATGCAACTGCCGGCACACTTGGAATGCGCACTGCCGAACCCGGAGGCGGCCGCACTGATCGTCGATGAATCGGGAACGATCGTGTTCGTCAGCGAGCCGGTGCAGCAGTTGCTCGGCCATGCGCCCCAGGCGCTGTGCGGCCAGAGTGTCGAGGCGTTGCTGCCGGAACGGATCCGCCTCGCACACATCGGCCAGCGACTGCGGTTCACCGATCACCGGCGCAGCCGGCCGATGGGCACCGGCTTGCCGTTGCTCGCCCTGAACCACTCGGGCGCTGAAGTCCCCGTGGATATCAGCCTCAGCCCGGTGCAGCGCGGACTGCTGACGTTTACCGTGGTCATCATGCAGCCGCGCGAGCCGACGGCGCGCGCGCACTGCCACGCCATCGAAGCCTGACAGGGGGCGTCTCGACGCGGCCTTGCCGCGAGGCGAACTGACGGGACTGCAAGCGTCGAGACCCCAGGCGTGCAATCAGAAGCCGCGCAACGCAGGGTCAGGCCTGAACGCTCAGCTGAGCATCGGCGCCCGCCGGCAGCCGCATCGGACACGACGCATCATTCACCGCGCGCCACACTGCCTCGGCGACATCGACCGCTCGGGTCACGGGCCCCGATGCACTCCAGGACGCAAACACACTTTGCGCCAACGCCGCATAGGGCTCGGGGATCCCGTCCGCCATCCGGGCACGCGCGTTCTCGCCGAAGCGGGTGTCCGGCGCCCGTCCGGGCAGCACCAGCCGCACACGAATATTGAACGGCTCGAGTTCGAGCGCCAACGATTCGGTGAAGGCGTTCACGGCCGCCTTGGTGGCGGTGTAGACCGACAGCAGCCGCAGCGGCTGTACCGTAACCGTGGAGGTCACATTGACGATCACTCCGCAGCGGCGCGTGCGCATCTGCGGCAGCACGGCGCGGGTCATCTCGAGGGTGCCGAGCGTGTTGGTGGCGAACAGCTCGCGCATGGCCTGCGGGCTCGTCCCTTCCAGCGCATTCAGCAGCCCGATGCCCGCGTTGTTGACCAGCGCATCGATCGGTCCGGCCGCCTGCACGGCCGCAGCAATGCTGTGCGGATCGGTGACGTCGAGCGCGAGCATGCGCAGCCGCTCGCTGCGCGGCAGCAGATCCTCCCGAGGCCTGCGCAAGGTGGCGATGACGCGCCAGTCGCGTTCGAGGAAGTAGCGCGCCGTTTCCAGGCCGAACCCTGACGAGCAGCCGGTGATGAGAATCGTCTTCATGCGGTCTCCTGAGCACTGACGGTGGAGGCCGCACGATAGGCGGGGGCGTCCGGACGCGCTACCATTAACAGTCCATATTTCATCGTAGAGAGTCCGGCCTTGATCGATCCGGTCGCCGACATCGTGACGCTCCTGCGGCCGAGCGTACGACTGTCGAAGCAAGTCCGCGCCGCAGGCCGCTGGCAGGTACAGCGGACCGAACCGGAGCATCCCTTTTTCTGCGCCCTCCTTGAGGGCTCGACGGTACTGGCCGTGAACGGCCGCGAGCCGCTGACGCTCATCGCGGGCGATTTCGTCCTCATTCCGGCGGCACAGGCCGTCACGGTCCGCAGCATCGAGCCACCGGACGCGGGGACGGCCAGCGACCCGGTTCGCTTGCCCAACGGGGAGCACCGCTTCGGGCCCGCCGACCACCCTGCCGATGCCCGCTTCATCGTTGGACACGGCGTGTTCCACTCTCCGGATGCGACGTTGCTCGTATCCCTGCTGCCGCAACAGGTCCTGGTACGTGGGGAGCCGCGGGTCGGGGCGCTGGTGCAGTGGGTCAGCGAGGAAGCCCGTGCGCAGCGTCCGGCCCGCGACGTGATCCTTACCCGGCTGCTCGAGGTGCTGCTGATCGAGGCGCTGCGCTCGAGCGCATCGACTGCGGCATCACCGGGGCTGCTGCGCGCCCTCGGCGATCCCCGCCTCGCCGCCGCCTTGCGCCAGATGCACGAGCACCCGGGCCGGCCCTGGACGGTGGCGCAGCTTGCCGCGACGGCGGCATTGTCGCGCTCGGCGTTCTTCGAGCGCTTCACCCAGGCGCTCGGCACCGCCCCGATGGACTACCTGCTCACCTGGCGCATGGCCAAGGCCAAACAGCTGCTGCGCAGGCGCGAACTCGGCCTCACCGAAATTGCCCAGCGGCTGGGCTACCGGTCGGCGAGCACGTTCAGCGTGGCATTCGCGAGGCGGGTCGGCATGTCCCCCGGCCGCTATGCGCGGACCGACGAGGCGCCCTGACACGCCGATCGGGGTCCCTCAACGGCGGCGTACGCGGGCGCGCCACGCCAACAGCAGCATGGTCGCACCGAACACGGTCATCACCACGCCCCACCCCAGGTCGATGTTGATGCCGAGCGAGCGCTGGGCGAGCGCGGCCCCACCATACAGGCCGTAACCGGCGAGCAGCAGGCCGAGCAGACTAAAGAGGGCGCCGACCGGGATACGGATATCGAGTCCCATGAAGCCTCACCAGAACATCAGGTTGAGCACCACGGCGGCGCCGAGAACGCACGCCCCGAGCACGGCCGGGCGGCGGTACCAGCGGGTCGCACCGGTGGGCTGGCGCGGCGTGAGCGAATACACCAGCCCGACGAGATCCCGCTCGGGCCGCGGCCGGGTGACGAGGCTGACGCCGACCGTGACCAGGAAGCACACGGCGAACGCATAGATCGCGGTCCAGAAATTCTGCGCCATCGGACTCGGGTACAGATGCATCACGGCGATCCAGCCGCCCTTGATGCCGGGGGCGGCGCCCGCCGGCAGCGTCAGCCCGTGGTGCACGGCCGCCGCCGCGGTGCCGGCCAGCAGTCCGGCGAACGCACCGTGGCCGCTGGCGCGCTTCCAGAACATGCCGAGCAGGAACGTGGCGAACAGCGGCGCATTCACGAACGCGAACAGCAGCTGCAACAAGTCCATGATGTTGTTGAATTGGTTCGTCACGTAGGCCGCTGCGACCGAGAGCGCGATACCGACCACGGTTGCCACGCGGCCGACCGTGAGGTAGTGCGCATCGGAGGCCTCGGGGCGCAGGTACGCCTGGTAGATGTCGTAGGTCCACACCGTATTGAAGGCCGTGACGTTGCCCGCCATGCCGGTCATGAAACTCGCCATCAGTGCCGTCAGGCCGAGCCCGAGCATGCCGTTCGGGAAGTACCGCCCCAGCATCAGCGGGACGACCATGTTGTAGTTGAAGTGTCCATCGGCCTGGCGCGGCAGCGTCAGTCCACTCGCCCCGCCGTGCACGGTGGCGGCAATGGCGATCATGCCCGGCAGGATCACCAGAAAGGGGAACAGCATCTTCGGGATCGCGGCGATGAGCGGCGTACGCCGTGCCGCGTCCATCGATTCGGCCGAGAGCGCCCGCTGCACGACCAGAAAATCGGTGCACCAGTAGCCGAAGGAGAGCACGAACCCGAGCCCCATGGCCATGCTGAACCAGTCGATGCCCATGGGGTTCTCATGCGGGCTGCCCATCACGCTCCAGGTGCTCAGCCACGCATCGGGCGCAAAGCCGCGTGCACGCGCCACCGTGTGCAGGCCGGCAACCAGCCCCTGCCAGCCACCGACGTCTTTCAGACCGATCAGCACCAGCGGCGCGAAGCCGAACACGATGAGAAAAAACTGCAGCACTTCGTTGTAGATCGCCGAGGTCAGCCCACCAAGAAAGACGTACACCAGCACGATCAGCGCCGAGAGTGACACGCTGGCGTTGAAGTCCCAGCCGAGCAGCAGCCGCAGCAACAGCGCGAGCGCGTACAGGGAAATCCCGGAGGAGAACACCGTCATCACCGCGAACGTGATGGCGTTCAGCCCCCGGGTCTTCTCATCGAAGCGCAGCTTCAGGTATTCCGGCACCGAACGGGCGCGCGAGCCGTAGTAGAACGGCATCATGAACACCCCGAGGAACACCATCGCCGGGATCGCGCCCACCCAGTAGAACTGACTCGTGGCCATGCCGTACTTGGCCCCCGAGGCGGCCATGCCGATGACCTCCTGCGCACCGAGGTTCGCCGAGATGAACGCGAGCCCGGCGATCCACGCCGGCATGGCACGGCCCGAGAGGAAGAAGTCCGTACTGGTGCGCATCGAGCGCTTCAGCGTCGCGCCAATGCCGAGCACCACCGCGAAGTAAGTGCCCATGATGATCCAATCGATCGCCTTAGGATGCATGTCGGCCCCGTCAGGCGCGCCGCGTCGCCAGATGCCGCGCCCAGGCCGCATGCAGGTCCTGCGCGCGCGTGCGCACGACGGGCGCGGCATCTCCGGCCTTGTAGAGCGAGCCGCCGACGCCAATGCCAGCGGCGCCGGCTTCGAGCCAGTCGGCAAGATCATGCGCACCCGTGCCGCCGACCGCCCAAACGTTTGCGGTGCGGGGCAGAACTTCGCGCAGCGCCTTCAGGTACGCCGTGCCCACGGTGAAAGCCGGGAAGAGCTTCAAGTGCGTCGCGCCGGCCCCGAGTGCCGTGAACGCTTCGCTCGCGGTGAAAAATCCAGGAATGCTGTCGAGCCCGAGCTCCACCGTCCGCCGGATGACCTGCGGATCCGCATTCGGCGAGACCACGAGCCGCGCGCCGGCGGCAGCCACCTCCTCGACGTCCCGCACCGTGAGCACGGTGCCGGCGCCAATCAGTGCCTGCTCGCCGAATGTGCGGGTCAGCCGCGCGATGCTCTCAAGCGGCTGCGGGGAATTCAGCGGCACCTCGAGCATGCGGATCCCGCTGTCGATCAGCGCAGCGCCGATGTCGATCGCGTCGGTCGGCGTCACGCCGCGGAGGATGGCGATCACCGGCGGGGTCGCCGCGCCGGCCCCATGTTTCATCGTCATGTCATGACCCCTGCAATATCCGCAGCGTCGTGCGCGGCTCAACGGACCCCACGCGGCACGCTCCGAGCACTCTCAGGGCGAGCGTTCGTCGCGACGGCTTGGAAAGGACGGCGGGGATCCGGTGTACCGGCGAGCTGCCCCGTCCTATTCATAAGATTAATCTGCTTTAGCTCAAAAGTCTGCCCCTGCGTGCCGCGGGCCGCGCCGCCCGACCGCGCCAGGACGGCCGGGCCGAAAGCCCGGCCGTCCTGCGTGCCTCACCGTCTCGCCGCGACGGCCGGCGTGGTCGAGAAGGTATACACGATGGTGTTGCGGTAGACCTGTCCGGGGTTCAGCCGCGCCGAGCCGAAGTTCGGGTGATTCGGCGTGTCTGGGAAGATCTGTGGCTCGAGCACGAATGCATCGCCCTGGCGATAGATGTGCCCCGAGGTGCCCACGATCGTGCCGTTGAGGAAATTGCCGCTGTAGAACTGCAGCCCCGGCTGGTTCGACTGCAGCGTGAGCACGCGGCCCGAGACCGGGTCGACGACTCGCGCCATCAGGCGCAAACCAGCAATGGGTCCGCGGCCGAACACCCAGTTCATGTCGTAGCCGCGGCCGAAGACCAGCTGACGCGAGTGGCCGTCGAGAATGTCGCGTCCGATGGCCTTGGGCGTGCGGAAGTCGAACGGGGTACCGGCCACGGGCCGGATCACGCCCGTCGGGATCTGCGTCGCGTCCGTCGGCGTGATGTCCGCCGCCGGAATCATGAGCCGCTCATTGAGGATACTGCCGGAGCCCTCGCCCGAGAGGTTCCAGTAGGTGTGGTTGCTGAGGTTCACGATGGTCGGGGCATTGGTCGTGGCCCGGTACCGGATGAAGAGCTGGTCGCGGTTCGAGAGCGCGTAGGTCACCGTCACGGTGAGCGTACCGGGATAGCCCTCCTGGCCGTTCGGGCTGACGTAGCGCATCGTGACGCTGCCGAGTGACGGGCCGCTGTGGACCGCGAGCACCGTCCACAACCGCCGGTCGAACCCCTTCGTGCCGCCGTGCAACGAGTTCGGACCGTCGTTGATCGGCAGCTGATACGTATGGCCGTTCAGTGTGAAGCGGCCCTTGGCGATCCGGTTGGCGAATCGCCCGACACTGGCGCCGAAGTACGGATCGGCCTTGCTGAGATAACCGTGCAGCGTGCTGTAGCCGAGCGCAACGTCGGCGAAGTGACCGTTGCGATCCGGCGTGAGGATCTCCTGCACGCGAGCGCCATATGTCAGCAGGCGCACGGTGATCCCCTGCCGATTGCGCAGCGTGACCGCATACACGGCCCTGCCGTCCGGCAGATGTCCGAAGATCGCCTTCGCCGCCGTCACGGCGTAACTCGTCTGCGCTCCAAAAGCCCCCAGGAGTGCCGTGGCCGCCACGGCGTAATACATGTGTCGCATCCCGCCATCCTCTCGTTGAAGGTGGCCGCGCCTGCAGCGATGCGGCCGGGCGACCGAACGCCCGCCCAAACCTCGCCGCAACCCGCTGCCAGAAGCTCTCCCCGGCGACCATTGTAATGACCTCGGTGGCGCAATGCAGAACGACGCCAGCACTCACTGCGGACCACCGCCCGGTCGACGTCGCCGCAACTTGGATGCATCAGCACCCTGCTGCCGTCGTGATCCGGGTCCGCGAGCGAACGCGGCGCAACGTACTCTCTGAGCGCCCCATCGCCCAAGGCAGGCCAGCAGCGTGCTTCGCCGCGCCGCAGGTCGACGCTCATACCAGTCGTTTCGAGCCCCTTTTGATCGCGATCGTCTTGCGCTTAGCATGCCAATCGAATTCTCCAGGCCCTGCCATGGAACAGTTCGCCGAACATGGCAGCGTGGATCCAGCCGCTGCGCCACGGTCATGCGCTTCAAGCACGGACGATCTAGAATGACGTGCGGCTCGCGCGCCGTCGCGCCGGAGCCTCGGCTCGTCGCAGGCCGCACGGGCGTATCACATGTGCACAGGCATCATTTGCACAGCGACACGAGACACGCTCGTTTCGGAGCACCGGGGACACCCGAGGCACTTCTCGTCACGCATTGCACAACGAGGTCAATTCATGTCGATGTCAAATGCAGCGCTCTCATCGTTCGAAATCGGACTCAACGCCCTCTCCTCGATGCTCGACAAGGCGGACGCCTATGCCTCGGCAAAGAAAATCGATGCGGCGATACTGCTCAACACACGGCTGTTTCCCGACATGTTCCCGTTCACGCGCCAGGTGCAAATCGCCTGCGATGCGGCCAAGAACGGTGGCGCGCGGCTCGCGGGAGTCGAACCGCCCAAGCACGAAGATACCGAGCAGACGATGGCGGAACTGAAGGCGCGGATCGCCAAGACGATCGCCTTCGTCAAGACGCTCGACAAGGCCAAGATCGACGGCTCCGCCGAGCGTGAGGTCATTTTTCCGATGGGGCGCGAAAACAAGGCAAAGATGCGCGGCGTGGATTACTTCAACCACTTCGTGCTGCCGAACTTCTACTTCCACATCAGCACCGCGTACGGAATTCTGCGCCACTCGGGCGTCGAGCTCGGCAAGCGCGACTATCTCGCCGGCATTCCGATGACGATGGTCTGAGACAGCGCAGGCCGTCCGGTGGTGTCGCCGCCGGACGGCCAGACGTCTCGGCGCGCACGCCAGCACTCCCCGGCTCGCACGGCGGGGAACGTCACTCGGGAGCCAGAGAACACCTATGGGTGCGCGCCGCGGCCATATGCTGCTGGAGCCTCTTCTCGGACACGGCGAGCCGATCTGCGCTGACCACCAAGGTCTCGGCGCGAAGGGGTTTGCAGCTCAAAGCGTACAATTTCGCGGTAGCCTGCTGCGCCAGGGAATTCAGATTCGGCGGGTCGCTGAGCACGCGAGTGCGCGCGATTCCCCGCGGAGCACTGGCGGATCGACAATCGGACGGAGCTGCCCCCCCAACTTCTTCTCCCCCCGGCTTGATGGGGAGCGCCGTGCCCTACTCATTCGCAGTATCGCTGAGCATGTCATTCGGGAAGGATCGGCGTGGATTTCCGTCGCCACGCCGCGCGGGCAGCCCGTGTTTGCGGGCGTGCATCACGTCCTTCGAAACCTGCGAGGATGATCTCGAAGCGCTTCTGAAGTGTCTGAACGCAGCACGAACGGCCGCCCTGACGGACGTATCCTGAGCAGACCAAGTGCGTCCGCGGAGGTGTCAGGGCGCCGGAACCATCGGTGAATCACGCCGCAGGTCGATGCGCAAGTCGCGAACGCGCATGGCGTTCAGTCGCGCCCCTCGCCCGCGAGGGCAACCGTTCAGTTCGATCCTGCCGGAGGGGATGTCTGCGGCGCAGGCACCGTGGGTGGCGTTGCGCCCGCTGGCGCCGGACTCGGCAGCGTCGCCGGCTCATTTGATGCGCGCTTTCCTGAAGGCACCGCTTGAGGTGCCGGCGTTTCCGCAGATGCGCCGGACGGCGCAACCGCGGACGCGCGCCCGCCTTCAGCGACTCCGGCGCGCCGCACTGCATGCGAGGACGGGACACTGAGTGGCGGGTTCGCAGCGTTCTGTGCCTTCTCGGTTCCAGAACTCTTGGATTCAGAGGTCTTCGGCGACGGAATCTTCGGCACAGACGTCTGCACCACCGGCGTCTTCTTCGCCCGCTTCGTCTGCGCAGCCGTCTGCGGTGACTTCTTACGCGCCGCAGGGTGGACCTTCCCGGTCGCCGCCTTGTGCGGGGCCGGCAGCTGGTCCACCGCGACCGTCGCCACGTTCACGACCGAGGGATCGTCACGGAGCTTGACGTAGAGCTCACCGTCCGCCGGATGGGGCACCGGCAGCGCGTACCCCGGAAAGCCGTCGGGCACCTGGACAGCATGGTGGAACGTTCGATCATTGGCGATCGCGTCGACCAAGAACAGGTCCGAGCCGGTCAGCTTGCAGGCGAGTTTCGGCGTGGCGGGACAGACCATGTGGCGCAGTTGTGGCAGCCGCACCAGGGTGGCCAGAGGCTGCCAGCCGCCCTTGACGCCCTCATCAATGACCCGGAACTGCAGCGGTCCGAACGCCGAAGGCCCGAAGGCTCGGGCTGGATCGAGCGTCGCAATGGCCACCTGCTGGTTCTCGAGGGTGATACCGCCGTTCGTCAGACTGAGGGTCGTCGAATACAGACCATCGGTCGTGGCCACCTGGATCGACTCGTGCTGGTCGAATGTCACGGGTGTCACGGCGCGAACCGAGAATGTCAGCTGCGCCTGTTGGGGCAGCTCGTCGCCATTGCCGAGATGAATGTGGCTAGGCGCATCCGCACTCGAGAGATACACGCTCTTTGCGATGAGCGCGACACTCGGTCTTGGCGCCGCGACCGCCGCGTCGAGCGTGAGTACCCGACCATCCTTCAGCTGCACGCGCACCGTGCCGGCATCGCCCGCCTTCAGCCGAGCCGCGGCCTTCGGCTCCTGGGCCGTCACGGTGAGCTGGTCGACTCCGTGATGAGTCTTCAGCGCGCCGGGGACGAAGACGACGCGGTCGAGCGTCAGGCGAGCCACCTCGTCGAGGCGGCTACCCTTTAGAATCCCCTGACTGTCTCCGGCATGCAGCACGAAGCTGTCGAGGCTGGCGGGCACCGAGTAGGCATCCAGCGGCACGCGAACCGGCACCGCCGCACCAAACTGGTTCAACAGCACGGTGAGCGGACCCGGCGGAGCATCCTGCAGCGGTAGCTGAACCTTGACCTGGTCCGCATGCACCGCCGTCCAGTGTGCGGACCGGTCGGTGCCGGCCGAATCGCGCACCGTGATGCTCTTCAGGCAACTCAGGCTGGGCGCGGTGAGACGGACCGAGTCCTCGCGACCGACGATGACGGCAGCATCACCGGGCGTCGCCACGGTCCACCCCGTCGCTGAGGCGTTTTCCAATCGGAAGCGAGGTCCCTGGTAGGGCGTGAAGCCCCAGTCCCCGTGCAGCACTCCGTCCACCGCGTCGCGGAACGGCGTCCCGCGGATGGGGCCAGTATTAACGACGAAGCCGCCGACCTCGGCGTCCGCCCACGCCGGCAGGTCGATCGTGTGGCCGTTTGCGTCCGTCAACCTCAGCCGCATGCGGTGCGCGTAGCTCGTCGAGAACACCAGCGGCGCGCCTTCGACGGGCAGGATCAAGCGCTTGTGGCGGATGCAGAAGCTGTGCCGCGGGTTGACCGCGTGCAGCGGCGGAAGCTCCGGCGCCTCGATCGCTGGCAGTGCCGTCACCAGCACCGACTTCGGATCATGAAAAGACGGCGGGGTATTGAGCGTGAGCGCCAGCACGTCGCCATGCTGGGCGGCGAGCGCCGGGATGTACTCGTACTGCGCCGTGGTGAACGAGCTGAAGATGCGGGCGATATCAATGACGGAAGCGATGTACGGACTGTAATAGCCATAGCTCAGCTGTGGCGTATAGCTCGCTTCCATGGCCAAAGCAGAGGCAGGACCGGAAGTCAGCGCGTCCACGATCGAAGTACTGTGCCCGTCATTGAGGATCAGCGACTGCCCGCCGCGCATGAGGCACGGAGCCTGCAGTTGCGGAATGCGCTGCAGACATTTCGTGTTCACCTTGATCGCCAGACTGCGGGCGAGCTTTGGGGCCGCGTCCTTCAGACGCCCCGGGGCGTTCACTTCCAGGAACTGGATGGCGTCCAGGTAGCGGTCGAGCCGCGCAATGTCCAAGGTCGCCTGGTTCAGGTCCTGGGACGTCCGCACAAACGCCCCGGGTCGCCCCCGCACGGCGCCGACCAGCGTTCTGAAGTCTCCGCTCGTTTCCGGCGCGAGGAACACCAGCACCTGTTCGGCCCCGCGAGGCACCGTCAGCGTCAGGCCCCGCCGCGCGCACTGTGGCTCCCAGGTCGAGCAGCCGTGGAACCAGCGCTCCGGCGGCGGATTGGTTGCGCCGCGCAGGAACGCCACGATCAGCAGGTAGCGCTCCGACTGCGTGGCCGGCAGGTCGGCACGAATCCACAGATGGTCTCCCACCGCGAGATTCGGCACGTCGGAAATCGGGAGCGTCTCGCGGTGCCGGGTAACGGTCACCTCGAGATTGGGGCCGGCGAGATCGAACGGCGCCACGCCCGCTCGAACGGCCACACCGAGGAAGAGGAAAAGGATGGCGCTGAGCGCCAGCAGACGAGGGACGCGCATGGCGACATTGTACGGGGGCGGGCGGCGGGCGAAACAGCCCTTTTGGATCGCCCTCTCGGGAGGGCCGGCACCGGCCTACTACCGCTCCGCCGTTCCAGGGTGTTCGAGGCGCTGCGTACACCACCGGCCGACTAAGATTCCCGATTCGCTCAGTGCGCCCGCGTCACCCCCGCAGTGCACCGCCCCAGGCTCTGTCACCGGCCAGAGCCCGACCGCGTCGCGCACGACGTACGACCCGCGTAACGGCACTCGCCGGAGCGGCGCTCCGACGTCTCCGCGCTGCACAGTGCGACGGACGGGCAAAACGCTCGCGCCCGAAACACCGTACACTCACTGCAACCCGCATCAATACTCGGTCCTTTGGGACCTCAGACCGGATCCGCCGACATGAATGAACGCCACCAGCCTCCCGACCGGCTCATCGAGGTGAACGGCCTCATTGTCGCGTTGCGGCAGTTCGCCGCGGAGCGGGAATGGAACCAGTTTCACTCCCCGAAGAACCTCGTGATGGCCCTGACCGGCGAAGTCGGAGAACTGTGCGAAGTGTTCCAATGGATGAGCGCCGAAGCCTCGTGCGAGGCAGCCCGTGATCCCGGTACTGCCACAGCAGTCCGCCATGAGATCGCAGATGTTCTGCTGTACGTCGTTCGTCTTGCCGATGTCCTCGGCGTGGACCTCAACGCCGCCGCGATCGAGAAATTGCGTTTGAATTCCGAGAAGTATCCGATACACGCAGCGCGTGGCAGCAGCACGAAGTACACGGAACTCTGAGTGTGCCGACCGGCGCGACCGCGCCTGATGATCGTCTACCGATCGGAGACAAGCGACTGCCTGCGCGACGTCCGGCGAGGCAACAGTGATGAGGAGATCTTCGAGCAGATCAAGGCAACACCCCGGACACACCGTCATCCAGGTGAAGCGGAGCGCTTCTTTGAGACGGAATCGGGCCTTCGCTCCAGCTTCTACAGCGGCACCATTTGCGCCCCGATGCACGAGACGTCAGTGGTGCGATTCACAGGATATTGCTTCAGTCTGTACATGATTGCAGCCGTCAGCATACGCGGTAAACTGCGACCCGAGGGTGTTCACTGCGGGCATGGAGTCACGGAATTCATTGACTTCCCCCCCGGCGTGATGTGCGCGCGACGCAGCGCCATTCCCTGATCGCCGAGGGACACTCTTCGCATCGCGCGAGGAAATCCAAAAGCGCATGTTAAATCATTGCATTACCCGTCCCCAGCCACGCTTCATTCCGACGTTTTCTCTCTACCTGAAGCACGGCGAGGTGATGGCCGGCGATATGAAACGCAAGGGCATCGAACACGTGCTCACCTATGGACCGACTGGCTTTATGCGTATAGTGATTGATCGCCCATCTCACCCAAAGGCACTCTGGCAATGGCCCGCCTTGTCCCCCAAAATCCACAGACTCGACGCGCGCAACACGCATAGTCTCTGGCCCACGTACTAATCACTACATATCCGAGTCATCAAGATCGTGCTCGACGCCGTTCCGCTATTCAGACGCATGCGTCACAGGAAAAATGTCGTACTGTCAGACCAAGCGTTCGTCGAACAAAAATTGCACCTGCCACAGGTCACTCTTATTTGCGTAGACACCGCAAATCCCGACCTTGCACTTCGCGCACTCAACCATTCAATGAGGTGGATCTCGTTTGGTGCCGCGGTTCTAGTAACCGCTCCCAATCACACACTCTCACCACCACCAGGCTTGCAGATCGTTGCTAATGAGACCATTTCCACCGTTCGCGACTATTCGCGGTTCATGTTGCGTGATTTGCTCCCATACGTTGATACGTCGCACTGCTTAGTGGTGCAGTGGGATGGCTACGTGCTCGACCCCACAATGTGGCGGGATCAGTTCATGGAATTCGACTATTTAGGCCCTATTTGGGAACGATTCCGGAACGATCCCCGTTGCAGCTGTACGGGAGGTTTTACCTTGCGCTCTCGGCGATTACTGGCGGCTCTAAGAGATGAGGAAATCCAATCAGAGAGACCCGAGGACGTGTGTATAGCATTGGAATATCGCGATCGCCTGCAGGATCGTTACGGCATTCAATACGCCGATTTCGAGATCGCTCGCGAATTCGCAATCGAAGACTTGTACGAAAGACCGTCAGCCTTTGGATTCCACGGCGTACATAATTTGATGTGCCTGCTCTCAGATGACGAGCTTAGCGAGTTTCTAACGCACGCCCCGGATAACGTGTTCTCTGGATTTCGGATGCGGCGATTTATCAATCAAGCCCTCAAAAATCATGAATCAGATCTTGCTCGCCACGCGTTAATCAGGCGGCGCTCAAGCGTGGACTTTCAATGGAGCGAATTGCGATTGTGGTTACGGTTATATCGAGAGCAACTGTTTAGCAGACTGGTGAAAAGCCCGACACGCGAGGCGGCTATTGATCCATGAGAGCCGATCGATCACATCCTCTGGTGAGCATGGCGGCGTTCCGTCCGAGACTCTCGCCGCCAAACGCTCTCGGTTGGATGCCTACGCTCATCGGTTCACTCTCAAGCTCGCACAAGGCGCGCTCGTTTATACGCAAATCCGGCCGCAAGGAAGTTACGCTTCTGCACACTGTTTTACCTCGTGGCGATCAGCAGCGCTGCGACCTCTATCTTCGGTCGGCTGCACAACGTCGGGCGCCTTAACAGGCCGGGATCCCTCGGCAAGCCGAAGGACTCCACCCTCAGCGTGAGTGCGTTGATGTCAGGGGCGGAATCGAACCACCGATACGCGGATTTTCAACCGTACATCGGCCATAATAATTGGCTTCAAATCAATCATTTGCAGCGCTTGCCCAGCCCCAAACCCGCCTATCCCTGGCACATTCCGGGCACACCCAAATTCAACGCGGCACATTCCTGGCACACGCGCGTTCGGATCGCGGAGATGCCGAGTGCCTTAGGTCCCTGCCCAGCGCATTTTTTCTCGACCCCTGGACTCCGGGAGAGGGCTCGGTCATTTCCGCTAGTGCACCTGCCGCTAGTGGCTCCCTCCGACGCTCTCTACCCTGAATTGCCGCAGCGCCTGGGATTCGATTCCGCGCGCTCCTCGATTGTGATCACCGAGGCAAATGAGTTCGCGTGGCCGGGGCCAGACCTGCGTCCCTTGCCCGGACGCGATGACTCGACGATCGTGCGTGGGACTCTGCCACCGAAATTCTTCGCTCATGTGCGCGACAGGTTTCTGGGGCGCATCGCAGACGCCAAAGCTCAAATGGTTAAAAGGACGGACTGACCGAAACCCGCAGCTCTCCGGATTACCCGGGCGATTCAATTGCCTTTCCCCGCTGGGCCAATCCCTGCTGGAGCGGATGGCGGGCCTCATTGATTGGGCCGACCGCCGCTATCCCGATATCCATGATGCGCGTGCCTGCTTCGACGGCGCACCGGAACGAAAGAACCATGTAAGCGCCAGCTCGCCGGAATAATCAACAAGTGAGCTTGTATCGCGCAACGCGCACACCTCGCCGCGTCTGACTATGTCCGGCAAGTTGAAGGCGTGGCGGTCGGCCATTTTTGCTGTTCCCGAAGTCGAGCGGCGACAGACCGCGACTGAGCAACGCACAACCGCTGATGCGCTCGAACAGATCCGTGATCAAACCTGGGGCGTCATACGCTGAAGCGATTCGGAAATCCCGCCCTCTCTTTCCGCTCCGAGTCTTCTTACTCTCACAGCGACTCGTCAAAACATTATGCACCATCTGAATCGCGGCGCATCATGATCGCACCCAACAAAGCGTCAGATCCAACCAGGTGAAACCCCTGGCGACCAGAGGGGAACTCGTGTCGGCCTCGACCCTACACCGCACGTGACGCGCTCAGGAATACGCTTGCCAGTGGTACGCTGCGGTAGATAATGAGACACGCGGCGATTGAACCGCGAGGCACGAAGCCACTGGATTAAGCGGTCCGGTCAGAATATCGCGCGAGCGCTGAATGTAAGAGATCCGGTCCGATCAGACTGTAGGTGCAAGCATGGGAACAATTGGGTGGCGACGGAGCCGGAGTGGCATCCCGGCGATTATTTTGGCTCTCGCAATGGCAACCACCACCGTTGCCATGGCGGACACCCTCGGGCCGGCGCACTACGATGCGAGGACGAACCAGATCCTCGTGACTATTCACTACCGGGGCACCAACCCCAATCATCACTTCTCCATTCAGTGGGGCCGCTGCCGCAAGCTGCATGGTCAACTCCACGGACCGGCACCACGAGCCATCAGTCTCGGCATTCTCGATGAGCAGGGAAATGATGCCGCGAAGAAGCGCTATACCACACTCGTAAAAGTCCCGCTTGGGGGCATGTCATGTAGGCCCGCAACAGTGACTCTGTGGACGTCGCCTAATCAATACCGAAGTATTGCCATTCCGTAGCCGTCGGCGTCACCTTTCGTGACATGGGCATCATGCGCCGACCGGAATCGACGATTCGGTGATAAGGCCCCCAGCGTAGTCGCATAAATTGCATACTACGGAACTCCAATGCCATGGAGGTGAGATCGTGAAGTCCCAGATCAGCGTCCTCTGCTGGGTGCTCGTGGTATTCGCTTCTTCTGGAATCACACTGGCGGCCAACGAGCCGGCCCTGCACACAGGACCAAAAGTCACCGAAGCGATCCTCTATCGGTTCAGGGGTGGCGCGGACGGCGCTCACCCCAATCGCGGCGTCATCCTGGGCAGCGCGGGCAATCTCTACGGAATCACGCCCGGAACTCCGTTCGGGCAAAGCAACGGCTGCAAAGACTGCGGTACTGCTTTTGAGATCTCCGGCAAGACTCACGCGGAAAAGACCCTGCACAGGTTCACGGGGGGAGAGGACGGCGCCAATCCGGGTGCCGGCCTGATCTTCGACAGTGAGGGCAACCTCTATGGCACAACAGAATTCGGCGGCCCAAACTGCACGCGCTGGGTGGCTTCCGGTTGCGGGACGG
Organism: Pseudomonadota bacterium; assembly: GCA_028067895.1. Lineage (GTDB taxonomy): Bacteria > Pseudomonadota > Gammaproteobacteria > Steroidobacterales > Steroidobacteraceae > 13-2-20CM-66-19. Next base: position 18,989 of record JAPTUI010000295.1, read on the forward strand.
TGTTCGAGATCGCCGCACAAGCCGTGACCCGATGCGAGACCCTCTGCGGCACCCGGTTCCAAATCTCTGATCGGGTTCACGCTGAAACCATCCTGTGGTCTTTTCCCCCGAACGGAGGCTCGTGGCCAACGGGCGGGGTGATCATGGATGCCGCCGGCAATCTCTACGGCACGACATCCACCGGTAGGTGCCCCAATGGCCACTATGGATGCGGCACCGTATTTGAGATTCCCGGCGGCAGCCGCGGAGCCATTGTTCTTCACACGTTCGCAGGGGGCGGGGACGCAGATGGCTTCCCTAAGCGTCGTTTAGTCATGGACCAGCATGGGAATCTTTACGGAATGACTTGGTCGAGTAACCTTCAAAACCCTTTCAGTGGCATCGTGTTTGAAATCTTCGCTGGCACTCATAAGGAGAAGACGTTGCATAGGTTTGCAGGTGGGCCCCCGGATGGCAATTTGATCATTGACAGAAAGGGCGATCTGTTCGGGACTACACAGTGGGGCGGAGGATTCTGTAATGCCGGCGGTAGCCCCGGCACTGATGCCATGGGTTGCGGCGTTGTGTTCGAGATTGCAGCGGGAACCAGCAAAGAGACGATTGTATACCGGTTCAAGGGCGGCAGAGACGGGATGGAGCCTGACGGCTTGGTCATGGACAGCGCTGGAAACCTCTACGGCACAACATCCAGCGGGGGCAGCGGTTGCGGCAGGTACGGCTGCGGCACGGTTTTCGAGATCCCGTCCGGAACCCGCAAGAAGAGAACTTTGTATCGATTCAAAGGTGGCCGCGATGGGGCGACCCCCGAGGGCCCCCTTGTCATGGATCGCGCCGACAATCTTTACGGAACCACATTCAAAGGTGGCGAGAACTGCGCGACGGAAGCGGATCTCGGCCCCGGGTGCGGGACGGTATACGAGATCATTCGCCAGTAGTCACAGACGACTGAGGATGTCGACCGCCCTGCATAAGTCGGAAGTCTAGACAGTCCGAAACTATGACTCGATGTTGTTTTCGAGTTGGGCCAACAACGCTTGAGCTTATCCCCGTAATTTATCCAATTGCCTCTTCAAGGGTCCGCCTCCGTACCCCATCGTCTCAAGAATTGAGGCCTCCTGAAAGCCGTGGCGGATCATCAGCCGAGCGGTGATCCGCCCCACCGCTGCGCCTCCTCGTCAGATGCCTCCGTCATCTCAAACTGTGCGAAGCGAAGTGCCAGCTTCGGAAGAACGAGCAGAGTGAGCGCAGTCGAGCTAAACTGGAGTTGTTCCCGCGTGCACGAGAAAATTCGTTTCTGATCAAGCAGATGGCGGATTCTCGTGTGTGAGCTGAGTGGCTACACGGTGATGTGCTGCAGCAATTGCAAGGCGCGGTATTGGGTGTCTGTCGGGGTCGTGACCATCTGGAAGGCGGGCGAGGCGGTTTTTGCGCTGCGGGTGATGCAGGTATTGCGCACGACGGTCGCGAGGTCCTGAAGGAGCGTACGGAAGCTGTGGACCGGGGTGCCGTCTTCGAGAGTACGGGTGGTGATTTTCTCAAGCGCTTCGGATGAGCGTTGGGCGGGAGCGACCGGGTCGCGCTCATTTTTCGCCTCGAGGTCCTCGTCAGCAAAGAGCAGCTCACGCCAGGCCTCGCGCATGTGCCATTCGA